>CAMLRJ010000317.1 GCA_946482345.1 uncultured Cellvibrio sp. | reverse complement strand
GCCGCACTCGCGATTTATCGCCAGGGTGAAGCTGCTGCAAAAGCGAATCAAACCAATGCCGCTATAACGCACTTCGGTAGAATTGCCAAACAATATCCCAATTCCGATTTGGCGCCGACAGGTTTATACGATGCCATAGCCTTGGCATTGAAAGAAAAACAATGGGATCAACTGATTACTTATTCACAAGAATTTCAGAAACGCTACCCGAAACATGCACGCGCAAATGAAGTGAACCGACAACTGTCTGTTGCTTATCTGGAGTCCAATCAAAACCAGAAAGCGGCACAGCAACTTGAAAACCTCGCCAAAACAGAAACTGATGACAAAGTTAAAATGGCCGCATTATGGAAAGCGGGTGAACTCTATGAATCGAAAAAAGATTACACAGGTGCAATTCGTTCATATCGCGATTATTTAGAGGCCTACCCCAATCCTTACCCGCAAGCAGCTGAAGCTATGTATCGATTGTCCGAAATTTATAAGGCAACCGGTGACATTCAAAAACGTTTCTACTGGCAAACACAAATTCGTACAAGAGACACTAAAGCCAATGCCGGGCAAAAAACAGATCGCACCAATTTTATTGCCGCCAATGCCATTCTTGAACTGGCATTGCAAACGCAAAACGAATTTAAAAAAGTACGATTGGTTGAACCTTTTGCACAAAATTTAAAAACTAAAAAAACACGTATGCAGGAAGCCATCACACTCTTTGGTCAAGCTTCTGCTTACAACCAAAAAGATGTCACTACCCATGCCACCTTTTCAATTGGCGACACCTACCAACATTTTAGTCAAGCACTGTTAAAATCCGAACGCCCATCCAACCTTAAAGGTGAGGAGCTTGAGCAATACAATATTTTATTGGAAGACCAGGCTTTTCCTTTTGAAGAAAAAGCCATTGAATTTTATGAAGTCAATCTGGGCAGGGTTCGCGATGGCACTTACAACGAATGGATTGAAAGCAGCCTGAACCAATTACGTATTCTGTTCCCTGTTCGTTTTAATCGCAAAGGAAAAGCCGAGGTAGTTAATCATGCATTCTAAAATTCTGTCAGGCATTTTATTTTCTCTGTTAATACTGTTGTCCGCTTGTAGTAACAATGTAAAACCTACAGCTGAATCACCGGAACAAAACAAAGTAACCGTAAAACAAGGTCGTGATTTATCCGATAATGAAAAAATCGAATACCAGCAAGCCATTGAAGCATTAACGGCAAACGATTTACCCAAAGCCGAAAAGCTATTGCAAAAACTCAGTGATAAGGCTGGCGCATCGACTGCTGTTTCGGCAAACCTGGCATTAACCTATTACAAACAACAACGTTATGATCTGGCAGAAAAACAAATCAACAACGCACTTGCCGTGAATGAAGCCAATGCAGAAACACAAAACATCGCTGGTTTGATTGCGGTTGAAATGAAAAAACATCAAGCAGCAGAAAATTATTACAAAAGAGCCCTGGCATTAAATCCTGATTTCGCAAACGCACACTACAACATAGCCCTGCTCTACGATATTTATTTTCAGGACATACCCAACGCCTATAATCACTACAAAAAATATTTGAGTCTGGTGGGTGACAGCGATAAAGAAACAAAGGAATGGGTTGAACAACTACAATTTTCACTGAAGCAATAATATGAAAAGTACAATTTATTGGTTAACACTGGGAATTTTATTATCGGCTACTGCATTTTCAGAAGAGCCGGAACAACCCACGCCAACAGAAGCAGAAACAGCCACGCAAACCAAAACCATCACCAAAATAACCGACAGCGTGGAAATGGAAACAACCACCATCAAAGGCAACACCGAACTTCCCAAAATACTTTATCTGGTTCCCTGGAAATCAGTAGACGTCAATCAAAAATCCCAACACCAATTAATATTGCACAGCCTTTACGGTGATGTGTTCACGCCTCAAGCGCCAGAAGCGCCGAAGAGTGCACAATAACGATCACGCTAATATATTGAGATCTAAAATTGCCTGAATTTGTATATTTAATAATTGAGGAGTGGTACTTTTCTCCCCTATTCATTCATAGCGTGATATTGCTGATTGCCTGCCTGTATAAACTACTTCATTACATGGCTCGAATAAGCTACAACTGTGGCCCCTGGATGTCGCTGATTCTTTTCGCTGTTGCAATCAATCCCTTTTTAGGATTTTTCTCGGATCATTTTTGGATCATTTGGTGGCAGTGTTTTATTTTGGGACTTCCACTTTTATTTTTAGGCGGACTTGTTTCAGAACAAATTCTTGACGATTCTTATTCAGATGCTGCCGCCGGATTTATGGGAGCAGTCTCCTTTTGGTTCTTATCCACTCTGACAACTTTACTGATATATTCCGGACACAAACTTTTCAATGCAATCTTCGGCAACTAAATAATTAATCGTAGCCCGTATGGAGCAATGCGTAATGCGGGGCTTTTGATTTTTTAATTTAAAACAATGAAAAACCAACACCAAAAACAACCCCGCATTACGTTTCACTCCATACGGGCTACTTGCTGAAATCTTGGCCAGAACCGTAGCAGAAGCCCTCTGTGTGTCCCCCCCCCTTGCTTTCTCCCCAGTCCGCATGCTACAACTGTCCTACGTCCACAAACAAAGGACATCTGGAGCAACCCCATGAAAAGCCAAGATATTTTGCTGTTACTCAAGTTACTCAGTATGGAGAAGTCCGAGTCTGCTGGGCTGGGGCAGGATTACAGTGTTCGGCAGTTGGAGGGGCTGACGGGGATTAGTAAGTCTGAGCTGAGTGCGGCTTTGAATCGGTGTATTTATGCTGGTTTGGCGGTTAGGGATATTGAAAGCAATAAGCCTCGGGTGAATCGCAAAGCCTTGTTGGGATTTTTACTGAATGGAATTAAATATGTATTTCCGGTTAAGCCTGCGGAAATAGTAAGAGGTATTCCTACTGCGTTTGCAGCGCCGGTGATGGCTGGAAAAATGATGTCGGCGGGTGATTTAATTCACGTCTGGCCGGATGCGACAGGAAAAGATAAAGGGCAGGCCATAGCGCCTTTATTCAAATCTGTGCCTGCCGCTGCCAAAGCGGATTCAAAACTTTATGAATTGCTGGCATTGGTCGATGCGATTCGCATTGGTAATGCTCGCGAAACTCAACTTGCTACTCAATTATTGGAAAAGGAATTTGCGTTATGAGTTTATACAATGCACACAAGCAAATGATTTTAATGGTCGCTCAAGCATTGGGCGATCAGTTACTACCACAGGTTGCATTTGTGGGTGGATGCACAACTGGTTTGCTCATCACTGATGACATGACAAAAGAATCTGTTCGCTATACAGATGATGTCGATTTAATTATTAGTGTAATTGGCTACACTGGCTGGTATAAATTCAGTGAACAGTTAGTCGAACGTGGTTTTCGAATTTCCATGGAAGATGACGTGAATTTCCGTTTTCGTTTGGGTGAATTGCAAGTTGATTTTATGCCCGATGATGCAAATGCATTGGGTTTTACTAATCGCTGGTACAAGGATGCATTAAAAACGGCTGAGACTTATGCAATCTCCGATAAAATAAATATTCGCCTGGTCACTCCAATTTATTTTTTAGCAACCAAGTTCGAAGCATTTAAAGGACGCGGTAAAAATGATTTACTCAGCAGCCGAGATATAGAAGATATTTTGAATGTCATCGACGGGCGCGCCGAGCTTCAGCAGGAATTTATTGATGCAGAAGATCATGTAAAAGATTATCTGCTTAATGAATTCAAAAATTTATTACTATCGCCCGATATTCAATACCTGATTCAATCCACAGCCGGCAATGACAAAGGACGAACGCAACTAATTTTTGAGCGCATCAAAAAAATGACGACAACCTAACCTCTTTCCCAATGCATGATCGCTGCTTTGGAACGAAGGAAATTTGAGATCAGATCAACCTCATACCTTACTTTTAATCCAATTCTCCAAACGCAATCCTTTCACTTTTTTAAATTCGCGCTGGTTGTTGGTGACTAAAACCAATCCAAGGCTGCGAGCATGGCCTGCGATCATCATGTCGTATGAACCAATAGTTTGCCCGGCTAATTCCAGCTCGGCTTTTATTTGTCCGAATTGTCGAGCTTCATGTTCGCCAAAATAAAGAATTTCCAGTCGAGCAGCAAAACCTTGCAACTGATCCAAATTTCTTTCTACTGACGCTGATTTTTCGGCACCACAAATCAGCTCACCCCAAGTTACGGAAGAAATACACATCTGACCTATGTGCGCATTAAAAAGTCTTTTCAGGTGAGCGGGTTTTCTATTGATGGTGTAGATACAGGTGTCAGTATCCAACATATATTTAATCATTAAATGGCTCTCTGGCCTGCGCCTTGGGTTGTGCTCTGTCAGTCATAAAATCGTCCGAGACAGAACCATTCTCAAACCATTCATCCCAGGCAGTACCTGCGGGGCTGATAATGCGTGTATTACCAACGGCCACCACATCAACCAGTTTTATGTTTTCGGGCAGAGCAACATCTTTTGGCAGCCTTACTGCTTGAGAAGTATTACTTTTAAAAACGGTTGTTTGAACCATAGCTTTATCCCCCTACATATACACGATGGATATGAGTATAAGGAGTAACCTGACAAATTCCCACTGATTTACCCCAAAACTCCCACTATACTCTGCCGATCTATAACCAGAGTTACAGGGAACAATATGATGCGCTATGTCTATTTGCTGATTGCCGGGTTTGTGTTGTTGGGTGGTGTTGTGCGGGCTGACGTTGAAATCCCGCCTGCGTTGCAGGAATGGCAGGGGTGGGTGTTGGATAAGCATGAGGATTATCACTGCCCTATTCTGTTTAATGATGCGGCCAGGCAATGTGTATGGCCTGCTGAATTAAATGTACAGGTTGATGCAAAAGGTGGGGAATTTTTGCAATCGCTGGAAGTGTTTTCTGATGCCTGGGTG
>CAMLRJ010000316.1 GCA_946482345.1 uncultured Cellvibrio sp. | reverse complement strand
GCGTGCGACATATCGTGTGCGTGGTGAAGTAATTGATATTTATCCTGCGGATTCGGATATTGAGGCAGTGCGTGTTGAATTGTTTGATGATGAAGTTGAACAAATTTCTATTTTCGATCCGCTTACCGGTGAAGTTCTGTATAAAGTGCCGCGATTTACAGTTTATCCAAAATCCCATTACGTAACTCCGCGCGAAAAAATTCTTGAAGCAATTGATAACATCAAACAGGAATTGCGAACACGTCTGGAATATTTGCGTGAAAATAATAAATTGGTCGAAGCACAGCGTTTGGAACAACGTACTCGTTATGATCTGGAAATGATGCAGGAATTGGGTTATTGCAACGGTATTGAAAATTATTCGCGATTTTTATCCGGCCGTAATCCGGGCGAGCCACCACCTACCTTGTTTGATTATTTGCCGGCAGATGCATTATTGGTTATTGATGAAAGCCATGTCACCATTCCGCAAATCGGTGCTATGTATAAAGGTGATCGTTCGCGCAAGGAAACTTTGGTGGAATATGGTTTTCGTTTGCCATCGGCATTGGATAATCGCCCCATGCGTTTTGATGAATGGGAACGAATTGCACCACAAATGATTATGGTGTCGGCAACACCGGGTAAATATGAAGAAGAAAATCAGGGACAAGTTGTTGAGCAAGTGGTACGCCCCACAGGATTGATTGATCCTGAGATTGAAATTCGCCCGGCAACGTCACAAGTGGATGATGTGTTATCAGAAATTCGTTTGCGTACAGAAAAAAATGAGCGAGTGTTAATCACCACTTTGACCAAACGTATGGCTGAAGATTTAACAGAATATCTGGCCGAACATGGTATTCGCGTGCGTTATTTACATTCGGATATAGATACAGTGGAACGCGTGGAAATTATCCGCGATTTGCGTTTGGGACAATTCGATGTGTTGGTTGGAATCAATTTATTGCGTGAAGGCCTGGATATGCCGGAAGTTTCTCTGGTCGCTATTTTGGATGCAGACAAAGAAGGTTTCCTGCGTTCGGATCGTTCATTAATTCAAACCATCGGTCGTGCTGCGCGCAATCTTAACGGCAAAGCAATTCTTTATGCCGATAAAATCACAGGCTCCATGCAGCGTGCGATTGACGAAACAGATCGTCGTCGTCAAAAACAAATTGATTTCAATATAAAAAATGGCATCACACCCAAAAGTATCAATAAAAATATCACCGACATTATGGAATCCACTGCACCCGGAGCAGGTGGGCGAAGCGCACGTAACAAAGCTATGGCCATAGCTGAAAAACAAGCTCAATACAAAGTGAATGTCGATCCAAAAGATATCTGGAAAACAATCGATCAATTGGAAAAACAAATGTTTCAAGCTGCGAAAGATTTGGAGTTTGAAGTGGCGGCGAAGGTTCGCGATGAGATTGAGAGGTTGAAGAAAGCGGCTTTGTGATAGCTTGCTATAAAACACTATTAAGCGTATTCTTTATAGCACTATTTATGGCGTTGTGAGGTGAGTGATGAGTGCTATTACAGCAAATGAATTCAAGGTGCAGGGAGTGTCGCTGTTGGAAGAGCGTTTGGCTCAGGAGTCAGAAGTCATTATTTCTGTACGTGGCAAGGAGAAATATGTCGTTATGGAATTGGAAACCTACAATAAGCTTAGAGAATACGAATTGGCTGCCGCTGTTCAGGAAGCCCGGGCTGATTATGTCGCTGGTAGAGTCAAGGCTGAATCAGTATCTGAGCATATGAAGAGACTGGATGATGTATAGGCTCATTTACCCTGAGAGCTACACTAAAAAAGCTGCAAAATTTCTAAAACGCCATCCTGAAATTCGTAATCAATATCAAAAAACTTTGGAATTACTCGAATTGAATCCTTTTCATCCTGTGTTGCGGTTGCATAAATTGCAGGGGCAATTGGATGGCCTGTCATCTGTATCCATTAATTACAGTTACCGCATTGTGTTGCAATTTTTAATACAAGGTGACGAAATTTTATTGGTGGATATTGGTAATCATGATCAGGTTTATTAGTTCTTTATTACCCATCATTTTTCCTTCATGGCGCTTTTTTAGTGGCATTAGCCCATCACCGCGTTTTGATTTTGGATTTATAAGATACACCGATGAGCAACCTGAAATCTGGCAAGAGTTTTTGGTTTTGCCCGGGAATATTGGTGTTGGAAAAGGAATCTTTCGGTTGCTACATAATCCGGAGTGGAATGAGCGGTTGTATATCAATACTTGTGCAGAAAATATTGTTGAACACTATTCAGAATTTCGTGAGCAAGAAATTGCACGACGAATGTTGTGCATCTTAAAAACCCAAGGAAAGTTGCCGGAAGACAGTGTTTATTTTTGCTATCGCATTCGTGCAGTGACAGCTGACAATAATCTTGTTGAAGACGAAGTTGTTTTTTCTGCAAAGCCTTTTTTGGTGAAAAGGGGTTTGCGTTCATGACTCTGGAATTGGCTGTACGAATAGCAGAAGTCATTTTGGCTTTTGCGATAATCCAACAAAGTCTGGAATTTATTCGCGGGCATAATTCTGAAAAATTACTGGCTTGGATCCAATTGATATTGGCCATTTTTTTGATGGTTGGTTTTAAGTCTGTGTGGATGGAAACAGGCTTGATATTCATCGCGCTGCTTTTAATCAAGCGTTTTCAAGGGCCATACAATGGCGGCAGTGACACTATGACTCTGCTGGTTTTGTTGTGCCTGTGGTTATCTCATTTGGCACCTGATAAAAAATGGCAAGAAATTGCATTGGGTTATTTGGCAATTCAATCCATGCTGTCTTATTTTCAGGCGGGTTGGGTGAAGTTGATCAATCCGCAATGGCGTTCGGGTTTGGCTTTACAGCAAGTGTTTGCAGTAACAGCTTATCCGGTCAGTGAATCTGTCAGGCTATTTGCCAATAAACCAATGCTGATGGTTTGTATGTCATGGGCTGTTATTATTTTTGAAATTTTATTTCCGTTGGCAATTTTTTCAGTCTATGCCTTGTATATTTTTCTTTTTATCGCAGCCAGCTTTCATTTAGCTAATGCATTTTTATTTGGTTTGAATCGATTTTTCTGGATTTGGCCTGCGACTTATCCGGCGTTGATTTGGTTTCAGGGTAGGGTGTTTTGATACGTCTTACCCCTCCTAACCTCCCCCTTGGCAGGGGGAGGAACTTACTCCCTACTTTTTGCGAAGTGAAATCTGTTCCCTCCCCTGCCAAGGGGAGGGGTAGGGTGGGTAATGCTTTTAAAACATATCACGCAACAATCTTATTAATCCTTCCCAATTCTTCCGTACTAAATTGCAAATTATTCAATGCTGCAACTGAATCATCGATTTGTTCGGGGCGGCTGGCTCCAATTAAACAGCTGGTGACAGCTTTATTGTGTAAAGTCCAGGCAATTGCCATTTGCGCGAGTGTTTGTCCTCGTGATTCGGCGATTTGATTTAAGGTACGAACTTTTTTAATTTTTTCAGGGGTTATGTCTTTATTATTTAAATAAATTAATTCGGGGCGTGAAGCTCTGGAACCTTCGGGGACGCCATTTAAATATTTGTTGGTCAATACACCTTGTGCCAGAGGGGAAAAGACAATTGAACCAACACCTTCTTGCAATAACACATCCGTTAAACCGTTTTCGATCCAGCGATCAAACAGATTGTATCTGGGTTGATGAATTAATAAAGGTGTGCCCAGTGCACGTAAAATTTTTACCGCTTCCTGTGTTTGTGCTGGTTGATAGTTGGAGATACCCACATAAAGCGCGCGACCGGATCGCACAATAAAATCCAATGCCTGCATGGATTCTTCAATAGGTGTTTCGGGATCCATACAATGGTGGTAAAAAATATCGAAATATTCCAAACCGGTGCGTTTCAAGCTTTGATCGCAACTGGAAATTAAATATTTGCGTGATCCGCCTTTACCATAAGGCCCTGGCCACATGTCATAGCCAGCTTTGCTGGAAATAATCAACTCATCGCGATAAGGAATAAAATCCTGTTTGAATAATTGACCAAAATTACTTTCAGCTGAACCGTAATGAGGGCCGTAATTATTCGCCAAATCAAAATGCGTAATACCCAAATCAAATGCACGATGTAACATTGCGCGTGCATTGTTCATAGAGTCCACAGCACCAAAATTTTGCCACAGCCCCAAAGATAATTTGGGTAATTGCAAACCGTTGCGGCCGCAGTGTTGGTATTGCATTTTGTGGTAGCGATCTTTATCAGCTACATAGAGTGGGTTGGGTTCGTGTTTGATCATGATAAATGCTCGATTGAAAAAAGCGCCATGATAGTTCATGGCGCTTGCAGAATTGGCTCAGAATTGTAAAGAAGCGTTGAACGTTTTTTTATCAATGATGTTTATGTTTTTTATCGTGATGTGGTTTGTGTTTTTTGTGGGGTTTCTTCCGATGTTCATCCGACATCACAAAATAAACCGGGCGTGAACATGCATGGTATTTGTGACAATGTTTATCCCAATGTCTGGCATGACCGGGAGGTACGTGAAGATAAACAGGCTCATGATGATGGTGTTCCTCAACTACAACAACACGGGGATCGGAATAGACCAGCTCCGGATGCGAATTTTTATTTAATTCAACTCTGCCATAAACACCCGGTTGAATTTCACCTTCCAAAACCACATTAATTCCCAAGTCATTGGCATTTGCAGCATTGATTGCAAATCCTAAAATCATAATTCCGATTGAATAGTAAAATTTCATACAATGCCTCTTCGATTTTCAGATGAGATAAGATGTAATAACAGAATAATTCACATGATGAGTACACAAATTACACTGGTTTAAAATGCAAAAAACCGTGGAATAATTTTAGGGTGATTAATCTGTATCCGGTATGAACGATATGCCAATCAACATTGCATAGGTTCAAAGTCCTGTTGAAGAGCGTCAAGGTTATACAATCTTTGCCCGGA
>CAMLRJ010000315.1 GCA_946482345.1 uncultured Cellvibrio sp. | reverse complement strand
TGGCGGGCAAAATGTGGATGAAGGCACCATCCTTCAATACTCACAAGATAACGGCATTGGTTATATCGGTTGGAGCTGGTCAGGTAATGGCAGCTGCTGTACCCAACTGGATATAGTCAACAACTGGAACCCCTCGTCTTTAAGCAGCTGGGGACAAACCCTGATCAATAGTACCAACGGTATTAAAGCCACCTCGAAATTGGCTACGCATTTTGGTGGCGTGACCAGTTCATCAAGGTCATCTTCCCGATCATCCAGTTCATCCCGATCCTCAAGCATTTCAAGCTCAAGCCGTTCTTCAAGTGCATCAATATCATCAAGCCGCTCCAGCATTTCCAGTTCGAGATCCAGCAGTTCTTCACGATCCAGCAGCTCGTCCAGCGTCGCCATCTCAGGCCAAATGTGTAACTGGTACGGCAGTCTCTACCCTGTTTGTGCCAACTCCAACAATGGCTGGGGATGGGAAAACCAAAAAAGTTGTATCGGTGCGTCTACATGTTCTTCCCAGCCAGCACCTTATGGAATAGTGGGGGCGACCAGCTCATCAAGTGCGGCTAACCGTGCACCTACCGCTGCCTTCACTTACTCATGGGCATCCACTTGTCCCCAAGGCAACATCACACTTTCTGCTGCAAGTTCTTCAGATCCGGATGGTGATGCACTGACCTATGAATGGACGGTTTATAACCCTTACAGCGGAGCCACATCAACTTACTCAGGCGTGAACTTGTCTTTGGGATTAAGGCCCGTCACCAACTACATGTTTACACTCACTGTCAGAGATGGAAGAGGCGGGGTCTCCACGGCCAATCAGGTGATTTATCACTCATTTACTGATAATTGCATCAGCTCTTCAGCGGGCAACTCTTCTTCCAGATCCTCAAGTTCTTCCAGCTCCAGCAGCCAATCCAACAATTCAACCTGTAATAGCAGCAATTACAACAAAACAGCATCCAAAGGCGTTGAGTTTGCAGCTGTGGCGGGTGATTGCATCCGCTACAACAAAAGCTCGGGTACATTGCAGATAGGTTCCTGGACGGGCGTTGCCTCCAGTTACAACATCACTTCCGGTGCACAGGGCGTCACCAATAGCGGCGGCGGCTGGACATCCGTCAGCGCCGCCAATGGCGACCTGTACATTAAAGTTGTTTCAGCATCACGCAGCTTCAACGTTAAATTTGATAATTGGTAATCCTTGTACAACTAATTCAGTAAAACTCTCCCTCTTGAGCGGCTTGTAAGAAATTACAGGCCGCTTTTTTATTTGTCGTTATGAAAACAAATGCCATAGCCAACTTTTATGGATTTCAAATTGCCGGCTAACGGAAGAGCACGTACAAATGGCAGCCTGTTTTAAACAGACTAATAACAACTATTTTTTATCGGTGTTTTCTCATGACAACTGCTCAACTCTCCGTCGTTTTCTTTTTACAAATGTTCGTCATCCTGGCTGTCTGCCGACTGGTGGGCTGGATCGGACAAAAATACCTTCATCAACCACAAGTCGTGGGTGAAATGATTGCCGGGGTTATTCTTGGTCCGTCATTATTTGGCTTGCTGATGCCCGAACTCCAAAAAGCCCTGTTCCCTACCGAAATGAAAGGCGTGCTGTATGTGGGCGCGCAACTGGGTGTTGGCATGTATATGTTTTTGGTGGGATTGGGATTCCGGGGCGATCACTTCAAAAGTAATTTCAAAAGTGCAGCCGCCGTTTCCATATCCGGTATGGCGGCTCCCTTTCTGGTAGCGATTGTCATCACCCCCTGGTTGCTGACAGTACCCGGGCTTTTCTCCGAAAAAGCCACACCTTTCAGTGCCACCCTGTTTATGGGTGCTTGCATTGCGATTACTGCCTTTCCAATGCTCGCCAGAATCATCCACGAACGCGGCCTGAGCCAAACAAAACTGGGCACGCTTTCCCTGTCTGCCGGTGCCATAGATGACGCTGGCGCCTGGTGTGTATTGGCGATTGTTTTAGCCACATTTGGCGCAGGCTCTGCGCTCGCCATCAAAACCATTTTAGGCGGCATAGCATTCGCGGCCATTATGATTCTGGTCGCCCCCAAAATTCTGGGTTATCTGGCACGTGCCGCCGAGAAGCAAGACAAACTAAGCCCAACCATGCTCGCTATGGTTCTGATGTGTTTTATGTTGGCAGCATTTACCGCTGATGCCATCGGACTCCACGCGGTATTCGGCGGATTCCTATTAGGCGCTGTTATGCCACGCGGCAAATTGACTCAGGAAGTGAAACGTCAACTGGAACCTTTTGTTGTAATAGTCCTGATCCCAATCTTCTTCACCTATTCCGGCTTGAATACCCAATTAACCATGGTGAATAACATTGAATTGTTAGCAATCGCTGCTGTGATCCTTATAGGCTCTGTCGTCGCCAAAGGTGTTGCCTGTTGGGGTGCTGCACGCCTCTGTGGTGCTGACAACCGAACCGCGTTGGGAATCGGCGCATTGATGAATGCCCGTGGTTTGATGGAGCTGATTATCATCAACATAGGCCTGCAAGCCGGAGTCATTGGCCCAGCCCTTTTCTCGATGATGGTATTAATGGCGATCATCACCACATTAATGGCATCGCCCTTGTTTGAAATGGTCTACGGCAAAAAAGCCCGCGAAACGGGCGAGCTGGAAGCCATAGGCGCTGAAGCAAAACCACAAGCCACTTAATTTTGTATGCTCTACCCAGCCAACGAGTTGTTAATTTAAAACTCTAATGATTCAGCCCGAGCTTGCTCGGGCTTTTTTTGTTTGACACAGAATTTTGAACAGTCTCGATCAGATCGCTCTGAATATAACGACTAGCACTGCATCATTTTATTTTTTATAAAACATTAATTTATTAACGACAAAAATTGCTATTGGAATAGTTATTCCACCATGCAAAAGCCAAGAGAACAAGCTAACCGGCATTGCAGTAAATATTCCAGTGTAATCTTTATAGAAAATCAACTGCACAGCGAGTAAAGAAATTAACAACCATATAGAACAGAAAAATATTTTTATATAGAAATTATTTATCCGCTCTATTACAAAAAAACCGAAAAAATAAATAAGCACCAGAAAAATCAATTGCAGAGGCCTGATAAAATAATATCCTCGTAAATGCTCTATCAATAAAATCATTATCAAAATTGATAAGACTGCAATGGAGTAGATATGCTTTCTATTCATTTTGATTTTCTGCAATTTTATCGTATTAGATGCCAATCTGATTACAACAAAAATCCCCGCAAGCGGGGATTTTTTATTTCACTTATCACTTAATCTGCCGGAACCGCAGCTGGTATTGATGTGTTTTTAATTCCGTATTCACCATTAACTATAGCTTCACCACGTTCCGTTAAATCTACCGAGGTATCGGACAATGACAAATCCAATGGTGATGCTGCTTTCCAATAAGGAGCTATCCAGCCATATGGTAGTGTTGAAACACCCAGGTACTTGGCTGTTTCGCCTGTTAACACACCCTCTGTCAAAGAACCCTGTGCATAATCAAATACAAATTTGTTAACTTCGTTTTGATTATCAAAACCTAACACCCACAGAGGTTGTGCATCTTCAATTTCCACATCACCCCAAATTTGAATGTCATCCACTTTGATAGTACCCGTAACATTACCACCAAATTGCACCACAAAATTTTTGAGGTTAGCTGTACGCACAAAGGCTGCAGGGAAATCATCTCGCGTCCATTCAAGCGTATTCCATTCACCATAATTCAATGTAGCAGCATCCCACCTCCACTCAAAATTATTATTCCAGGTAGTATCTTGCATAAACATTTGGAAGTAGAAATCGGTATCCTTAAAATTTTCAGGCACAAATAATTTTAACTTTAATGTGACTGGGCCTCTTAAATTTAACTCTTTGTTGGCGATATCTGTTTTACCAACGGCGACATCGGCAGCACCTGATGTATTGGTATTAGTGATTTCCAAAACACCATCAACAAGAGCAGCGCTGGCTTGTTTATCCCAAATAACACTCCATGCATCCAAACCGGAATTAAATGTAGTGCCTAACTGTTGGGCGGTAATGATTTTTGTGTTTTTCTTGCTGGGGTCTTCAATTTTAATCCAGTCAATTAAAATTGGATCTGTTTTCGCACCACTAAATCCACCCCACTGCATACCAAATGCTTGCGGAACTGTGGCATCACTGAAATCTACAGAGTATTTCACCTCTTTCCAGCCGCCTACAGAAAAATCAGCAAGACCTTTAGTGCCTGTTTCTTTCCAAACATCCCAATTACTTCCAAACTGACCAAAGAGTTTTACCCATATAGCCGTTTCAGATGCGTAAGAGGAAGGAATGAACACTTTCAAGGTTACATCAATTTTTTTACTTAGAGGTATCTCGTAAAGAGAAGGTGCTTTCCAACCTTGTAAATCTATAGCGCCGTCACCTGTACCTGTTGGAGTAATCGTTAAATTTCCTCCTGTCGCACCCGAAGTAAATGCGCCCCAATGCACTTCCCACTCTTGATTACTTGAATCAAAATTAGCTTGATATACAGGAGGAATTCCAGGGAATACAGTCAAATTATCAAATACTAGTGGTGCTTTTACGCTAACGGCTTTTCCGTTTGCTACCAACTCAATGCCAATTTTTGAAACACTTCCAAGATCAAAACCTTCTTCAACATAGGCACCTGCTGTTTGCATTTCTTCAATACTGATTAGTTTCGAATTAATTCTATTCCATGCATCAAATGTCATATTACTCGCTTGATTCCAACCAGTATTTGCATACTTGCCATTTGAGTCTTTTAGATACATTACCAAGCCCAATTTCCCATCATCTGTATATGCCTTGGGAATAAATACATCTGTTTTGATGCTGCCACCTTTCAAATAAACAGGTTCTTCCAAACTCATTGAATAAGCAGCTTTATCGTCAGTTGCCGACCATGGGATATTAAACGCCAAACCACTATCACCAATAC
>CAMLRJ010000314.1 GCA_946482345.1 uncultured Cellvibrio sp. | reverse complement strand
GCACGTATTGCACCCGGTTTTGGCAGAGTCACAGTAGTAATGAAAGATGGAATTCGCGTTGAAGGTTCGTTTGATGCAGAAAATAAAAATGAAATTACTATAATCGCTGGCGATAAAACCCATGTGATTTCACGCAATGACATTTCCAAACTGCAATTCGGTGGTATATCGCCAATGCCTGCAATGGGACAAGGTTTGAGTAAAGCTGAGTTGCGGGATTTGGTGGCTTATTTGTCTACTTTGGTGAAAGAAGAGAATGAGGGGCATTGAAATTTAAAAGCTTTACCCCCTCCTAGAAACAAACCCCCTCCTAACCTCCCCCCTCGTAAGGGGGAGGGACTGGATAGCACTTCGTTAATAAATATTTTGTAATTCAAGCCTGATTTATTTTTTAAACTTATAGAACTTATAGGTATCAAATATTTTTAATTTCATTTAAGCAGGGAGTAAAGTCCCTCCCCCTGCCACAAATTGCAGGAGCAATTTGCACAGCGAAGCTGCCCGAAGGGGAAACCATATGGACTGGTTTCTGAACGGGGAGGTTAGGAGGGGGTAAGGCTTTCAAATCAATACAAACAATCTTCCTTCTTATCCTTCACAAAATAACGTTTATAGTTTTTCGCTTTTTTATCCATGCAACCTTCAAGATTTAAAAAGCTGACGCGTCGAAAATCGGCAGGATGCGTTTCTGCTTGCAAGGCAATGTAACCTGAACCATTTGGACTACCGTCATCCCACTGCAAATCTGTGTACTCCATGACTTTTTTGCCATTAATAAAATGTTCAGCTTTTTCACTTCCGTGCACAATTAATTCAGCTGTTACCCATTGATCACCATGGTATGTTGGGCTGGACGAATTAATCACGTGATCTTTATTCAATTTGCCATTAATCACCACTTGCGTACCGGGAGTACATAAATTACCGGTGGTGCGCGGATCTACACCATTGCCACCCAAAAATTGATATTCCATGCAGCCGGGAAAGCACTGATCCACGCCCATGGTTTTGGGGTCCTGCGAGTGATACATGATGCCATTATTACGAAACGCCCAGGCTGGACCGCCTTTGACTTGCTCGCCGACGAATCGATATTCCACTTTAATCCGATAATGCGAATATGGCCCTTTGTTGTAAAAAATATGGCCGAACCTGTCATCAAATTGTTCGTAATTGTCATAGCGAACTTTCAACATTCCCTCTTCAACAAAAAAAGTATTGAATAGATTTTCACCCAAGGGGTGTTTACATATTTTGGGCGTCCAATCTTTCATATCTTTGCCATTAAAAAGCTCCACCCATTCTTCAGCGTCGGGATTATGAATCGGTTTGTTGGCGCAACTGGTTAAGGGCAGCATAAGCATCATTATGCCAATCGAGAGCAGCGGGTTATTACAAAAAGATTTTTTCATTAGTGCGTCTCCGGGATTATCATTCTTATTCAATAAAGCCGGAGCCTAACGATTTATCCAACAATTAGCAAAATGATTAACAAAACCGAACTGATCATTTGCCCATGACAGGAAATTTGTTGCAGTAGCGGAAAAGATGAATCAAACCGGCGGCAAAAATTAACCGGACAACTCGGAGTAAGGCCTTGATAATCCAAAGTGATCAGACTGGCATATCACTTGCTCCGTATTGAGTTGAGTGTATTGAATGAGATTAGCGGCCAGACAAACCAGGCCCACCGAATACGAGGTTAATATGGGATTTTTTCAGCGCCTTCTTGCCAAGGTTGATTATCACTTCCTGCCAAAAGACTTCCCTTCTGTGGCACAAACGGAAGCATTAAAACGGGCATCCGACATCCCCCGTAACCCGGATGCTGTTATGCCCCTGATACAACTTGAGCGGAATCGCCAGCTGTTGGAAGTCAAATGGAACCAGAGCAAAAACCAATACCAGACATTGATATTGGCAGTGGATATTGAGAGGGGAATAATCTGGATCGATGAGCTTTTCCCGCAACAACATTTGTTGGATGTAGGTGACACACTGGTATTGCGTCACCATCGTAAAGGCGAAGAAATCATCGTCGAATCCAGCATACTGGCTTTCGGTAATCAATTTGGTACCCAGGGCATAGCACTGGCCTTACCGGAACAGGTTCAATGGCAACCGCGTAGACAACAAACACGCTTTGGTTTGAGCGGTGTATCAACCCTGGTAAAAATAAGAACACTGGGCGCCGAGCCCTGTTACGGAAAATTACAAGACATATCAACCGGCGGATTCAGCGTCAGCTTATCCGGAAATTTATTAGGACAACTTCGCCATGGCGCATTATTACCCTTGTGCGAAATGACATTGGATGATCAAATCAACATTCGTTGCAAGGGCAAGGTTTGTGCGTTTCGAATGGAAAGAGAACCTTTTCGCAGCACACGCATTTGTGTTCAATTTGTCGATTTACCTGAAAAAACACTGATTGAATTAATGAACTGCCTGGAGCGACTGAGTCAATATGATCAATCCAAAGTAGCGGCATAATATGTTTTTCTGGCAATTTTTATGGGCCATTCTATTTCACACCAACAATCAAAAAACGCATAAAACCTGATTGATTCCAGATGACTGCTGCTCATGTTTTTACATGACAGCCCATTCACTTTTTTAGCTGAAATTACCGCCATCAGTGACATCATACTCAACCACTTCTACAAATCCGCTGACATCCGACATATTGGAGCGCAAAGTCGCACGAGCTAACCAAGCGACAAATTGTTCTCGCTAACAAAAAGAGAAGCGTATTACCGGATTCAAATCGCCTGATCACATTCTGCACAAGATCAGCGAATTTGAATGTGATACAGGAAAAATTGATGCGGGCAGATAGATTTTTTATCTATTTGCATCCAAAATACTCATGAGTCAATAGTATTTTGGGTACTTGATGATTCCAATGACATTATTGATCCGCTTCCTTTTTTATCTGGATTTTTATTTGAAGGGATGTTATTAGGCACTAATGATGTTTTCGGCAAAATTTATATTGACAGTAACCGACCAATCGGGAAGTAGCATTGAAAACAAATATTCCTTTATTTTTTTATCCAGCGCAGATACTTTTTATTGATGATAGCGAAGATTTTTTGTCGTCTATTGAGTTTTTGTTTTCAAGCAAATTTAATACAAAATTATTTTCATCGTCTAATTTGGCACTGGGCTATATCGATACCAATACCGCCAATAAAAAAGATATGGTTCCACAAATTTACGGCGAATCAGATCAATGGATAAAGCAGGTTTTAAACCGACCACATTTGAAAAGATTTGATGAATCACGGGCTTATGAAGTTGCTGTGGTAGTGGTTGACTACATGATGCCGGACATGAACGGCATTGAATTTTGTAAAAAAATTAACAATCCTGCCATTAAAAAAATATTACTGACCGGGCATGCAGCGCCCAGTGATGTGGTAGATGCATTTAATAATGGCGTCATTCATTATTATATTAACAAAAGTCACGATTACATGATTGACGAGTTATCCAATGCCATTACGCGTTTGCAACGAAGTTATTTTCAGGATTTGTCCAGCGGTATTAAAACGGAAGCGGTAGATGTTAATACGCCATTTTTTACCGATCCCAACCTGGCCGAATACTTTTTATCAATTTGCGCGGCCTTTAATGTTAAAGAATATTATTATTTGTCAAACCCATCGAGATTTACTCTGCAGGATGCCGAAGGTAAAAAATGGGTTTGCCTGATTTATACGGAAGAAGATATTGAAGAACATTTAAAAATTATGGAAGAAGAAGAAGCGTCTGATGATTTGATTGCGTCTATAGAATCGCGTCAGTATATTCCTGTGTTTTCATCAGAGGATGGTTATTATTCGCATGAGCATGCAGACTCCATGCGCATATTTCCTGCACAGAAAGTAGTGGGTAAAACCAATTATTATTGTGCTGTTATTTCCCAGGATGAAATTATTAACGATAAAAAAATCCTGATCCATAGTAATGGAAACCTGCATTGATCCTGTTGGCTAAACACCAACACCTCACCTTCTGCTTCTGCCTTTAACTACAACAAATCATCGAAAAATGGCACGCAATTCATTGCAAGTATGAACGCCTGTTCTTTTTACTGCGTGTTGATTATTTCCCAATCAATACAGTAACCAAATGTCGCATCATCATCTAGACTTTAAGAATAATTCATCAGGAGTACTTATGCGCAACAATGGTCCCGTAACAGGAAAAGAAGTATCGCTTTTATCGAGTGATGAAATAGTTTCATCATCGAACTTGCGTGGAGATATTGTTTTTTGTAATGAAACCTTTGAAAGGATTTCCGGCTACAGCTATGACGAACTGATTAACCAACCTCACAACATCATTCGTCATCCGGATATGCCACCCCAAGCATTTGGCATGTTATGGTCGGCTTTAAAATCCGGTCAAGCCTGGATGGGTATTGTTAAAAATCGATGCAAGAATGGCGATCATTATTGGGTTAATGCCTACATCACCCCGCTGAAGGAAAATGGCAACATCCATGGCTATGAATCGGTACGAACCAAAGCAGATAGAGAGATTATCAATCGAGCAGAAAAAGTGTACCAGCGTCTCAACCAGGGTTTATCGCCGGTTTCAAATATTGAAAAATTATGGGATTGTTATGGTTCATTTTTTTTGATGTCTATTATGGGATGGGCCGGTATCTTGATCGCTCTTTATTTTTTAAACAGCATCAGTGTCATGACCAGCACCCTTGGTGCACTGCTCAGTATCCTATTTGTTTTTTCTGTTTATTGTTATGAACAAAAAAAATGGGCACACACGCTGACAGAAGCAAAAAAAATTATTAATGATCCATTTGCCGCTTATATCTATACCGGTCGTTGTGATGCAACAGGTGAAATTGAACTGGCACAAATTGCTATCAAAGCCAGACTGCGAACTGCTCTGGGTCGATTTAATGAAGCGGCACAGGAATTAAAAACAAA
>CAMLRJ010000313.1 GCA_946482345.1 uncultured Cellvibrio sp. | reverse complement strand
CAACTTTTTCGTGTTAATTTTTCACAGCATCAATTGCTCACCAGTATTAAACAATGGTTACCCGAAAAACATGTCGGGATGGATCATCAGGCATTTCACGCACCGGCTTACATTACGCAGTTTTTGATTATCGCCAACTTCGGTATTGATCCCCAAACCGAGTTACAAAAAAAGGGCCTGCATTTAATTAGCAATCGCAATGATGCGCTGGGTTATAGTGGATTCAAAGAAAATCTTGTTCATAATCTTGAATGTATTTATATCAATTCATGGGGTGAAATTATTTGCCGTCATTTTGAACGGGATGCGCTGGTTCAGCTTATGCAATATTACTTGCAATTGATAGGCAAACAGGGATTCAATTTCCCCATTCTGCATTTTCGTTGCTTCAATACAGGCAAAGGTAATCTGATTGCGCAACGGCTTGAAGAGTTATGGAAACAGTTTCATTTTTGTTTTTTTGCGTCATCGCAAACCAACCCACGATTTCTATTTGAAATGGCCGATGAATTTATCATTATTGATTCACCACTAACCAGCCAACAACCCGTTTTTCGAACCCCCTCATTGACTCAATTATTAAAACATCTGGCATTACCCAGATCAAAACCTGGAAAATTATTTATAGATCCTTTCGCACTTCGAAAAACGCCTGTTGCACAAATACTGCAACTCTACTCAATAAATGCCATACAACTTTTTTATCACATTCATCACCAACACGCTGATGTATATTTATTGGATGACAAAGGATCGCTTTCTTTTCATTCATGTCCATTTCATTCCCTTGCAAGTTTACTGCGCCCGTTGTGTTATTTTTTGCAGGTTTTAATGAACAAACTGGAATTCGAAGTGGATAACACCCACAATTTACCAAAACTGGTTTGTTACGAAATTCTGGCTAAACATTCGCATGTAAAATCCGAACAATCAGATTGGCGAATAGAATCAAGAAATATTGAGGTTCAATACAAACAGTTACCGCAATTCAGTATTAAAGTATTTGTTGATACTGATGAAAATAGCCGCACAAACTATTTGATTTATTGTAATGAACAGGAATTTTCAACCTATCTTCATGGAGAATCTATATTCAATCAGGTTGCTGTTTATATCAAACAACATCGCAAAGCTGGAGATGTCTATCCGTGTTACATCACTGATCTGGATATATCCCACCACAACCCTCAACAAGGGTTGCAATTAATTGAATTCTGGCAAATGAAAATGGAATTGGAAGAAAAAATCAACAAGGCATTTCGTTTACTTTAATGCAGGCTGTTGATTGTTACTTGAAGGGTGCCTATCTGTATAACGAATATGTTCAGGCAACTTTGTCTTTGAACTTTGAACGCACAAACGAATTACATATTGCCAACAAAGTTTGACGTGTTTCAGAGTCTTCTATTTTCCATGCTTCGTCCAGAGCTTCATCAAAACGTTGTTGCAAACACAAGCGCCTTACCTGACGAATAATTTCAATATCGTTCTCAATCAATGACATGTTACACCTCCCATTGGCGCCAGAATCTGCTTCTGCGCCCTTACCTACTGCTGAGTATTGCGACTACTATAGAACAATGTTCATCCCCTTATACACTAGCGAAAATCTGTATTATTTGTAGGAAAAAGCTCACAAAATACATGATGCAATCTTGTGTGCCACTTATGAATTTATTTTTAAATATCCAGCGTCAACAGTTGATCGGCTAATAGCCTGTAGGTGAAAAGTGCATAAAATCTTTTTGTTGGCCTTTAATTTCCCCGCCCCATAAAAACCCCTGCTGCTTAAAAAGCCTGACCGTCATCGAATCATAGGTCCAACTTGCGGGATCGGATGGATTCCATGGCCCGCCTTTGATGAGGCGGCACTGGGAATTCCACTGCAAACAATTGTCATATAGGCCATTTTGGTCAGTGTTGATATCTATAGCGACACCAAAAGAATGATTGCTGAATTGCGTACGATTTCCCTGAGCATCTACATTACCGCGTGTCATACCCACTCTGTAACCCACAACATCACGAATGGGTTGGCCTTGCTCAAGTAATTGCGTAAGAACCCATTTGATTTCAGGCGCAACTTTTTTGCAGACTTTAAATGCATTAAGGCCGGGTAATTGAATTGTTTCCTGATCTTCTTCACACACACTACAACCTGAATCTGTATCGATTTCAGCAGATGATAGTTCACTTCTTAACTTACTAACCTCTTTAATTTCAACAGCTTTCCGTAAATTTACATTCCATTTGTAAGTGGAATAGTGGCAACTTTGTGAGCGAATATCAGCTTGTGCAAAACAGGCAAATACCAGCAAGCACAAGCCAGGAATTGAAAAATAAAAATAGTTTTTCACAAATTATCATTACCAGTAAAACGAAGCCAAACCAAAAGCACTAACAAAGAGTAGTGCACTGCCAATCACCCGATAAAAAACTACCGGATCTGCCTTGAGTAAACGCGCATGAAATTTTAATCCGAAATAATGGCCAATTGCGGTAGCAGGCAATAGCCACAAATGTGCTTCCATCTGTAGATCAATGCCCGCTATTAAAAATGCACACATTTTGATACTGACTAAAATAAACCAGAGCACAAAAAGAGTATCGCGTAATTTTTCACGCGCAACATGCATCATATAAACCGTCATAATCAAAGGCGCACCAATCAAAGACGTACCACTGATATAAGCGCCCAACGCCAGAAAAATGCCGTCGCTTATTGGGTGAGAACTTTTAAACGGTCTATTAAAAATATAGGTGATGGAATAAACGGAGATGATACAAAAAATAATTGTGCTCATAATATCAGCAGGAATAGTTAACAAACCCGCCACTCCAATCAACTTGGGAACAATCATTATCTTCATGGATTTTTTAATATACGCCCAATCAACCGTTGACACTTTTTCCATCGATTGTTCAGAAGATTTGCGATTGTTTTGCCAAACAGTCAAGGTAGAAAAAACCAACAAGTGAACCGCAATTATCGGCAAATAAACCAAAGGCCGGTCATCAACCAACAGCAACAATGGCAACGACATCATTGCACCACCAAACCCCAACCCGGTACGAACAAATCCGCTCCAGACAAAGATTAAAAATATAAGTGCCAATTGAAGAGTGGTTAATTCATTCACGTCGATTTCTCTGCCAACCCTGTATAGCTTGTCTAATTGGTTAATTTAATATTCGTATCTCGTATAGCGTTGGTTCAAAGTTAAATTTGTTGGAATCAAAAAGTAGTCAATAAAAATTTCTAAACTGCGTCGGATGAATGCACTTGAGTGATTATGAATTGGTGATTAGTTTTTACCAAATCGCAAACCTGATCGGTTTGCGATTTAGGCTTTTTTAATTCAGCTGAATTCGTGTGAAAAAAACCTCACTGATTTAAATTATGAATATAAATCCCATAGTGACCATAGCCATTGTCACGGGTAGCGCAAACTAATCTGGTGTTATCACCGGAAAACCGCAGATCGTTGCTCCAAGTTTCGGTATAAGTTGCGCCCGCGCATTTAAATTCCATAAGCGGTTGAAGATTGGCATCGTAAATAAAAGTGTCGAGATCGTCGTAATAACCCAGAATACCGGTAGCCAGGATTCCAGACCAACTTGTTTCGACATTATTCGGATAAGCGCCGCCGTTGATGTAATTTTTATTACTCAAATCCATCGCATCATAATAAATAAACTGATACCCAGGTGTGCCAGCACCGCCACCACCGGCAGCAAAAATCCGGCTGCCGTCATGGGTTACAGCAACATCGTTGCCATTTGTAATATCCGATTCGCTGGCTTCGTGCACAATCAAATAAGGGGTAGCGTTTACAGTCGAACCTTTAAGATTATAAAAATTCGTATCGTTATAGGTTGCAATATAGAACTTATCACTCTGTGGCGTTACCGTGATAAATCCATCCCTATAGGTCTGCAACGCTTCGTAGGCCTGCCAACTGCCCGTCTCAAGATTGATCACATGGCCACCACCCGTAACAATTGTTGGCGTGCCGTTGGGCATGGCATAACTGATATAAGCCAAATCGCGATTGTACTGATTACCAAAAGGGTAACGAGCAGTTTCTGAGCCATCCTCCAAAGAATAGGCAATCAATTCTTGCTGGGTGTACTCAATTAATTGCCTTCCATCAGCACTAATCGCAAAATCCTTGTAGGTTGAATTGACTGATGGGAAGCTGCGCACCAGATCGCCTGTATATATATTGTGAATACGGTAGGTACCCGCCGAATCCAAACCTATTACCCAAGGCTCGACGGGACTGGTTTCAATTTGATAGGAGTCATATTGTACATTTTGATCAGGGGCATCTGCCGAGCCTATCCAGAGACCAACACGAATATTAATAGTCTTTTGAGTGATAGCATCGTTCGGAGCGATAGTAACAACAGCCTCATGAAATTGATCAGCCAACAAAGAGCTGGGGTCTGCCGTGATCTGCAGACTTTCGCCTGTCAATCCTTCACTGCTGACACTCAACCAACTCTGATTACTTGAAGCTTTCCAGGAAAAACTCTCGCCCGGTGAATTAGCTCGAATCATAATGCTACGCGCCAATACGGATTTCGATGGGAAATTAGAGAATGCAATTCCATAATAATCTGCCAATAATTTCCTCTCTTCTTGCTTAACAATTAGGTCAAAGCTCTTGCGAAGTATGTAGCCTTTGATAGTAGCTGTGACTTCAACCTTTCCCTCATAGCGACCTGACGGCATGTCTGCTACTTGCAAGGTAATCGTCTTATAACCCAGATCGTTGACCGCTCCAATGTTGGCGTTGATGTAAGCGGGATTGATATCAGTGAAATTCAGGCTGATATCATAGTCGGTGCTACCGGTATTCAAACTACTCCCTATCTGTTTTGCGATCTGCTCAAATCCCAACTCGCCGCCCAGGGTCACTTCAGACAGCGACAGATGAAAACTCGGTTCCGTCACTTCCAGAT
>CAMLRJ010000312.1 GCA_946482345.1 uncultured Cellvibrio sp. | reverse complement strand
CACAATCAAACTCGCGCTGCACAAGTTCTCGGATTAAACCGCGGTACTCTGCGCAAAAAATTGAAACAATACGGTTTGCTCTAATCTCAAATTCAATCAAAAAGGGGTGGATGTTATTCACCCCTTTTTGCATTTTGAAAATTGAAAATTCACCCCCTCCTAACCTCCCCCTTGGCAAGGGGGAGGGACTTTACTCCCAGCTAAATGCAGAGTGAGGTCGGTCACCTCCCCTGGCAAGGGGAGGGTTAGGGTGGGGTCCTTTAAAAATTATTGAGGGCCCTCGCATGAGTCACACAACTGATCTGGTCGCGGTAAAACGTGCATTGATTAGCGTTTCGGATAAAACCGGTATAGTCGAATTTGCGCAAGCATTGCAAAAACTCGGTGTCGAAATTTTATCGACCGGTGGCACATTTAAATTACTCACTGACAATAAAATTCCTGCGATTGAAGTCTCTGACTACACAGGTTTTCCAGAAATGATGGATGGCCGTGTGAAAACTCTGCACCCAAAAGTGCACGGCGGTATTTTGGGTCGTCGCGGTATTGATGAAGGCGTGATGCAACAACACGGCATCAACGCTATCGATATGGTGGTAGTGAATTTGTATCCCTTCGAAAAAACTGTCGCCAATAAAAATTGTTCGCTTGAAGACGCCGTCGAGAATATTGATATTGGCGGCCCTACTATGGTTCGCGCTGCAGCAAAAAATCACGCGCATGTGAACATTGTGGTAAATGCATCTGATTACGCAAAAATTCTGAATGAATTACAAACACAAAACGGCTGCACTTCTTACAAAACCCGTTTTGATTTGGCGATTAAAGCTTACGAACACACGGCAGCTTATGATGGCGCCATCGCCAATTATTTTGGTCGCATGGTAGAAGGTGGCAGTGCCGATTTTCCTCGCACCTTCAACACGCAATTTATCAAAGCACAAGAAATGCGTTACGGCGAAAATCCGCATCAAAAAGCGGCTTTTTATGTTGAGAAAAATCCTCAGGAAGCGAGCATCGCCACTGCAAAACAATTGCAGGGCAAAGAACTGTCTTACAACAATGTCGCTGACACTGATGCAGCACTCGAAACTGTCAAATGTTTCAGTGAACCTGCCTGTGTAATCGTCAAACATGCCAACCCTTGCGGTGTTGCTGTCGCAAGCAACATTAAAGACGCTTACGATCTGGCTTATGCAACTGATACTGAATCTGCATTTGGCGGCATCATCGCGTTTAACCGCGAATTGGATTCAGCAACAGCAAAAGCAATCGTTGAACGCCAATTTGTTGAAGTCATTATTGCACCCGGTGTTTCTGCTGAAGCGATTGAAGTTGTTAAAGCAAAACAAAATGTACGTTTGCTTGCATGCGGTGAATGGACAAGTGAAAAATTTGCGGGTCTTGACTACAAAAGAGTAAACGGCGGATTACTGGTACAAGATCGCGACAACGGCATGATCACCGCTGCCGATTTAAAAATTGTCAGCCAACGTGTTCCGACAGAATCTGAATTGCGCGATTTATTATTCGCATGGAAAGTGGCGAAATTTGTTAAATCCAACGCGATTGTCTACGCGAAAAATTTGCAAACTATTGGAGTAGGCGCAGGCCAAATGAGCCGCGTAAATTCTGCGCGTATCGCTGCCATCAAAGCAGAACACGCAGGCTTACAAGTTGCTGGTTCAGTCATGGCATCTGATGCCTTCTTCCCATTTCGCGATGGTATTGATAACGCGGCAAAAGTAGGAATTGCTGCCGTGATTCAACCCGGTGGCTCAATGCGCGATGAAGAAGTCATTGCAGCCGCGAATGAACATGGAATGGCAATGGTGTTTACGGGTATGCGTCATTTCAGGCATTAAAAACAAACCCCATCCTAACCCTCCCCCTTCGTAAGGGGGACAAATCTCGCTTCGCATAAAGCAGGGAGTAAAATTCCTCCCCCTTGCCAAGGGGGAGGTTAGGAGGGGGTGAAGATTTAGAATTAGATAATCGAAATTAAACGAGCAACCAACAATGAACATATTAATTATCGGCAGCGGCGGACGTGAACATGCGCTGGCCTGGAAAGCGGCGCAAAGCAAACAAGTTGAAAAAGTATTTGTTGCACCCGGCAATGCCGGAACAGCACTGGAACCAAAATTGGAAAATGTCGCCATCGATGTTTTGAATTTTGAAGCGCTCGCAAATTTTGCTGAAAATAATCATGTCGGATTAACTATTGTTGGGCCAGAAGTTCCACTCGTTGCAGGTGTTGTCGATTATTTTCAATCGCGCAAATTATTATGTTTTGGCCCAAGCAAAGGTGCCGCACAACTCGAAGGCTCAAAAGCTTTCACCAAAGATTTTCTCGCACGCCATAAAATCCCAACAGCTGATTATCAAAACTTTGTTGAGATTGAACCTGCACTCGCTTACTTGCGAAAAAAAGGTGCGCCAATTGTTGTTAAAGCAGATGGCCTCGCTGCAGGTAAAGGCGTCATCGTTGCAGAAACTTTACAACAAGCCGAAGACGCCGTGCGCGATATGTTGTCAGGCAATGCATTTGGTGATGCAGGTTGTCGTGTTGTGATCGAAGAATTTCTTGCAGGTGAAGAAGCCAGTTTTATTGTGATGGTCGATGGCAAAAATGTTTTACCTATGGCCACCAGTCAAGATCACAAACGTGTTGGCGATGGCGACACCGGCCCTAACACCGGCGGCATGGGCGCTTACTCACCCGCTCCAGTCGTGACACAAACAGTTCACGACCGCGTGATGAAAGAAATTATTTATCCAACCGTTAATGGCATGGCTGCTGAAGGTAATACTTACGTTGGATTTTTATATGCCGGCTTAATGATTGACGCATCAGGCACACCCAAAGTGATCGAATACAATTGCCGCTTCGGTGACCCTGAAACACAACCGATTATGTTGCGCTTACAATCGGATCTGGTTGAGCTTTGTTTAGCTGCGCTCAACGGCAATCTGGATAAAGTCACTGCAGAATGGGATTCCCGTGCATCAGTTGGTGTTGTATTAGCCGCAGGTGGATACCCAGACAGTTACAACAAAGGCGATATCATTTCTGGATTACCCACAACCGAAGTCACCGGTGAAAAAGTTTTCCACGCAGGCACCACCCAAAAAGATGGCAACACCGTTACTAATGGCGGCCGTGTTTTATGTGCAACCGCATTGGGCAATACAGTTTCAGAAGCGCAGCAACGTGCATATAGGCTTGCAGAAAAGATTAACTGGAAGGGGATGTTTTACAGGAAAGATATTGCATACCGGGCAATAGAAAGGGAAGGTAAATAAAAAAGGCGAATGAGCGCCTTTTTTATTTTTTTGAACATTCCAATAAAATTACAACTGACCAACAGAAGTTAATTTCACATCAGTCACTATATCACTTGAGTTAAACTCAACAACCAAGATATCTGACTTGGATTTAAAACCTTTGGTTTGAGTAAACATATAGACCAAACCATAACCTGTTTTATCAGCGACGACAGGATATAGATATCCTCCTTTGGGTGCCCCGAGCAAAGCCAATACATCTGATTTCTTTTGACCTTTCACAACCAACTTGGCTTTTGCCATATCAAACAAGGTATTGTCATCGGCAAATGAGCTGGTGTACTCCTTGCCAACCAAAATGCCATCTTTAAATAAAAGCCCTTGCGATCTTGCCGGGGTTACACCTGGTAATACAGCATCGCCACCCACTTTGGCGTAAGCATAGGTCATAACCTCAAGGTCAATTCCGTTTATAACCTTTGATCCTTTTAAGTTAGGCTTACCCATAGATGTCATAATTTCCTGCTTAGTTGTTTTTCCCAAAACCAGTTGGTCTTCAGACATTTTTTTAAAGTTCACACCAGCAGCACAAGCAGTCATAAAAATAACAATTGACACTAGTATTAGACTTTTAAATTTTTGCATTTTATCCTCCAAATTTATGATGAAAATCATAGCCACTTTATATTAAAAATTACGTTGAAATGAAACGCTTAAACCTGTGATATCACCACTATCGGTTTTTGCCAAATTTTTCCATTCAACATTTATAGAATTCACTTTTCCAAATATAACTCCAGCTCCCAAACCATAAGAAAAACCATCATCGGTTGTATCTTCACTTTCTCCTTCAAAAGATGCCTCGCCGCCAATACTGCTATATCCAAACAGGCCATATATCTGCAGATGAGCATTTTTGTATTG
Source organism: uncultured Cellvibrio sp. (assembly GCA_946482345.1). Next base: position 759 of record CAMLRJ010000312.1, on the reverse strand, counting down.
CGGACGGAAATATCCACTGAAATAACTTTTGGCTTTATATTCAAGATCGGTAGAAACACTTTGCCCTTGATAGGAGATTTTGGTATTTGAAGATCCCAATCCAAGCCCTAAACGTGCTTCCCATGCAATATTCGGCGAAGATTCAAACCCCAACACGCCCTCTAATCCTTTAATATCATTTGTCGCTTTCGCACCACTCGGTAATTCAGGAATACCCAAATCAAACTCGTAATTTCCCAAACCAACAGAGAAATAAGAATCCGCACTTGCAGGTAAAACTGAAAATAATAAAACAAAAAAAAGAACAAAGTTTTTCATAGCGCTGCCCTGTGAATAATTAATTTATCGAGAAATTGTTATTCTCAGGATATTAGACACAGGAGGTCGCAAAGACCTCCTGATAAAAAGCGAAAATTTTTTATTTTTCGAATACAATCGTAAAATCCGACACTAAGTGGGCCAACAAAAATAGTATTGGCTGCATGAAATACCTCCATTTAAAACGGTATTTGAATATCGTTGTGATGAACTAAAAAGTTACCGCTAGCTCACAATTACTACTTAAGGGCGGGATGTTATAAATCAAACCATTTTGCTGGCCATTACACCCAGATACAACACCAGAAGATACAGTCAATTGTATTGCTCTATTTTTCCCTACCATAAACGCTCTATCAACTGCAATATTTACGGTGCCGGAATCGAAGGTCTCAACCAGAGTAACAGTGCCTGTACCTACTTTTGTTAACTTTATATCCA
>CAMLRJ010000311.1 GCA_946482345.1 uncultured Cellvibrio sp. | reverse complement strand
GCCTGCGCAATATTTTGCATCATGATGGTTTTACCGGCTTTGGGTGGCGCTACGATCAAACCGCGTTGGCCTTTGCCTATGGGGGCGATTAAATCGATGATACGGCCCGTTAAATCTTCGGTTGATCCGTTACCTGCTTCAAGCGGCAAACGAACATTGGGGAAAAGAGGAGTGAGGTTTTCAAACAGAATTTTGTTGCGAGAGCTTTCAGGTTTGTCGAAGTTGATATCGTTAACTTTTAGCAGGGCAAAATAACGTTCACCTTCCTTGGGGGGGCGAATCTTGCCCGAAATAGTGTCGCCTGTTCGCAAATTAAACCGGCGTATTTGGCTGGGCGAAACATAAATGTCATCAGGCCCTGCCAAATAAGAACTGTCTGCCGACCGCAGAAAACCAAATCCATCGACCAAAATTTCCAGAACACCGTCACCGTAAATATCTTCACCGCTTTTGGCGTGACGTTTCAGGATATTAAAAATAATGTCTTGTTTGCGCGAACGAGCCATGTTTTCGAGGCCCATTTCGTCAGCGATGTTAATTAATTCTTCGATTGGTTTCTTTTTAAGGTCGGTAAGATTCATATGTTAACTTTTGGGATAGTTTGAGGATGTTAATTTGCGCAGAGATAAAGCCAAACATGGATATTCGTTAGGTTTTTATGTCCGTTATCGTGAATCAGATAGAAGATTCAAGGAGGTATACAGCAGATGTTTGGAGTATAGCGGCGATTCCTGCCCTGTCAAAACAATGCGGGCTGCCTTTTGAGCAGCCCGCCAAGATTACAAAGATGCGTTAATAAAATCAACTAGTTGTGGTTTTGCGACCGCACCAATTTTTGTTGAGTGCAGTTGACCTGCTTTAAAAATCAACAATGTCGGAATATTCATCACGCCAAATCGCTCGGCCGTTTTACGATGGGCTGCAACATCCAGTTTTACAATTTTCAATTTTCCCTGATATTGCTCAACCAGGTCGTCCAATACCATCGCGATCATTTTACAAGGACCACACCAGGCTGCCCAAAAATCGACTAACACAGGAATATCGGAATTGATAACTTCCTGATCAAAGCTGTCGTCGGTTGCATGTACTATCAAAGGGTTTGCCATACTTGTGTCCTCACTCAAAGACTATTCATCGTTGAACGGCATGATAAAGATGGAGGCTGTCACAGAGCAAGGAGGAAAAAACAATAATTGCTATAAAAATTCACTATTCGCTGCTGGTCAGGATTTTTTTCCCAATCCGGCTGACTCCATGGCGGCATACAAAGCATCCAGTGTTACCGGCTTGGAAATATAATAATTCATGCCCGCTGCAAAAACGGCCTCGCGATGTTCCTGTAATGCGTGAGCAGTCAATGCAATGATGGTGGTGCTTTTGCGCATTTGATTTTGTTCCAATTGGCGGATTTGTCGGGTGGCTTCGAAACCATCCATTTCCGGCATCTCGCAATCCATTAATACCAGATCATAGGGCGGAGAGTTATCGACAATTTTATCGACAGCAATTTTTCCATTTTCTGCAAATTCAGGGGTAATACTGAGTTTGCCCAATAAGCCTTTAATCACCATGCGATTGACGGGATTGTCTTCAGCAACCAACACTTTTAAATGGGCAAATTGCAAATGGTTCTTTTTGGATTCGGCGACGGTAATTTTTTCGATGGATTGATTGTCGGCGAATAACATCATCAAATGATGATGTAGTTTTTTTATGGAAACCGGCTTGCGTAATACTTTTAAAATAGTCAGCGAAGCGATTTGTTGTTGATCGAAATAAATATCACCGGAACTTAATAAAATTAAAGGCAGTTTGGTAAATTCGGGCATCTCGCGAATTTTTTCCAGAAAATCCAATCCGGTGGAGTCCGCCAATTCCTGATCAACAATTAAATAGCCATAGGGTTCACCGGAATTAATGGCTTGTTTCAAACGCGCAATCCCGGATTTTGCGGTAGCGGCTTCATCCAGCTGAACACCCACAGGATTTAAATGAGAAGAAATAAAACGGGAAAGATATTGATTGGATTCAATTAATAAGCCGCGAATGGATTTAAGTTTGTCATCGGTAATAAAAGGTTTGTTTTCGGATAATACAGTCAATTTTGCCGTAAACCAGAAAGTGGATCCTTTGCCTTTTTCACTGTCAACACCGATTCTGCCGCCCATAAGTTCAACCAGACTTTTGCAAATCGCCAATCCCAAACCTGTGCCACCGTATTTGCGTGTGGTCGATGCGTCTGCTTGATTGAAAGATGAAAAAAGGCCGTCTATTTTGCTCTGCTCAATACCAATACCACTATCTTCTACCGCGAATCTGAGCAAAATTTGATTGCCTTGTGTTTGCACGCCACTGACGGTCAGTGATACAAAACCTTCGGCAGTAAATTTAAATGCATTACCTAAAAGATTAATAATAATCTGGCGCAATCGGGTTGGGTCGCCGGTGATTTTTGTGGGCACAGATTCTTCCAGTCCACCAAATAATTCAACACCGCGCTTGCTTGATGTGGCACCAAATAATTGCACACAATTTTCAACCAATTCATCCAGATCAAAATCAACGGATTCCAGTTGCATTTTACCGGCTTCAATTTTTGAATAATCCAGAATATCGTTGATGATAGCCAGCAATGTTTCGCCGGAACGATGAATGACATCCACATAATGTTTCTGGTTTTCATCCAGTGGAGTATCGCGCAACATTTCCACCATGCCGATCACGCCGTTCATCGGTGTGCGAATTTCATGACTCATGGTTGCCAAGAATTGGCTCTTGGCACGGCTGGCATCTTCGGCAGCATTTTTTTGTTTTTCTGTTTGCAATTTTTGTTCTTGCTCTTCCATCAGTGCAACTTCAATTGCATGTCGTTTTGCAATGTCATCCAATAAACTTTGCCGCATGTGATTGATAGCATTGACGACATTATCCAATTCATCATCGCGGTTATTAATTTTATAGCGTTTTAATTTCAGCGGTTGATTCAGATTATCGAGTTTGACATTACGCGCATAATCCGCAATCACTTTGATATGGCTTGTGAGGAGTGCGTGCACCAGCCAAATAATAAACAGGGCGATGACCAGCGTTTTTCCACCTTGAACCAGCGAAATAAAAAAAGCCCTGTCCCATAACCGATCATAAATACTGGCCAGGCTTGCGGTTACAGTTAATACACCCAATTGTTGCGGTGGTGTTGATTCATCCTGATAAATCAGCGGATAACTTTTAATTAAAAACTGGCTGGGCCTGAGATTGGTGTCAGCCGGTTGGAAAGAATCTCCGCGAACAACCAGTTCCTGTTTGGTTCCGTTCCAATCATTCCATTCCACGGCAACCTGCACAACATCACTGACTTGTAATACGCTGTTGACCTGAATGCTGAGTTGTTCCTGATCGAATCCCCAAAGGCTTTTGGTGATGCTGGCAAGTGTGCTGACTTGCACCTGATCCAGGCGTTTTTCAAGAGAGTTTTTATCATCATTGAAATTGCCATGAAGCTGCAGAAAAATGGCGATGAGCGTAATGACCGAGCTGCTGATAATGATAAGCCCCAGCAATCGGGCTACTATCGGGTTATCGCGCATGTAGTGAGTGAACATAGCTTTCCTGTGAAGACTTGTTTTTTAGTTGAAGTCCCTCGACCTGTTGAGTGTAGCAGTCGTTGCCCAAGTTTCGAATTATCTTTCCATTTGCCATACGACAAGCATTCCATCTTGTATTACAATCGCAATCTGCCCGGCCACGGCCGCAGTCTGTTGATAATTTCCCCCGCTTAAGATTACGGAGACGGTTTTGATGAAGTATTTCATCGCCAGTAAGTTAGCCTGTTACAAAAAAAATGCATCATGGATTTCATACGCGCTTTTGCTCTCTGCTTTGTGTATGAATTCACAAGCCCAGTCGTCAGCACCGGCTTCACCTTTGCCCCCTACTCAGGGGACAGAGTTTGGTCAATCACAATTGTTTGATGCTGTTAGCTCAAGAGCCAAACTGTTAGCCAAGCGTGAATATAAAGCATTGGAAACCAATATTCCTGATGCGCTTTCGCAAATGAACTATGACCAATACCGTTCAATTCGTTTTCGTCCGGAATCATCCATCTGGCACAACGAATCCCTTTTTGAATTACAACTTTTTCATCCGGGATTTTTATATCGCGAGCCAATAGTGCTGCACATGGCGACAGACAACGCAGACTCCTATGTGCAGTTCAAACAAGAATTTTTTAATTACGATGGGCCGGCAGCACCCTTGGCCGGTGTTGCGCCGGACAATATTGGTTTTGCTGGTTTCCGTGTTCATTACCCTTTAAACAGTAATGAATACAAGGATGAATTTGTGGTGTTTCAGGGAGCATCCTACTTCCGTATGGTGGGCCCCGGGCTGGCTTATGGCTTGTCTGCGCGAGGATTGGCCATAGACACTGCAGAGCCCAAGGGTGAAGAGTTTCCTGTTTTTCGCGAATTCTGGCTGGTCAAACCGGCTCCGACCGATACCCGTATGGTGATGTATGCGTTGCTGGATAGCCCTTCCATCACCGGCGCTTATCGATTTGAAATTTTGCCAGGAGCACCGACAGAAATGTTGGTCGAGGCGCGTTTGTTTGCGCGCAAAAATATTTTGAAACTGGGCGTTGCCCCGCTCACCAGCATGTATATGTGGGGTGAAAACCACACTCGTTATGTTGATGACTTCCGCCCGGAAGTTCATGACTCGGACGGCCTGTTAATGGCAGCGGCCAATGGTGAATGGATCTGGCGGCCTATCAGCAACCACCGCAGTTTACGTGTTTCTTCAATGATGGATGAGAACCCACGGGGTTTCGGCCTGTTACAACGCGACCGCGATTTTGAGCACTACATGGATCTGGAAGCCCGTTACGAAAAGCGCCCCAGTATGTGGATCATGCCGGAAGGCAATTGGGGTAAAGGCCGGGCTGAACTGGTGGAGATTCCCAGTGACAGTGAAACC
>CAMLRJ010000310.1 GCA_946482345.1 uncultured Cellvibrio sp. | reverse complement strand
CGCGTCGATAACTCATGCCCAGTTGTTTGCCTGCAGCCGAAATTGAACCTGTTACTTGAATCGCATCCAGCAAATCAGCTTTACCCGGGCCAAATGCAATTTCGTCATCCAGCATCAGGCGCGCCTGAATTTTTAATCTTGCTCCGGTTGTTTTTTTATTCATCATGAATCTCGGGAAATATTTAGTGACAACTTTGGGGGATTCTAGGCAGTTCGAACCAGGATAACAATAATTCGATACTAATTCGGTTGGCAATCCTGACTGCTGCCGATATAGTTGACCGAATTTCAATAAAGGAGAATCCCATGTCGCTTAAACTTTACGTCGATGCCCGTTTTACCAGTCCTTACGCCATGTCCGTATTTGTTGCTTTGACTGAAAAGAAATTAGCTTTTGATTTGATCACTGTTGATTTATACAAAGCCGAACAATACCAAACCGGTTTTTCGAAGATGTCTTTAACCAGCCGTGTACCAGCATTGGATCACGATGGATTTTATTTATCTGAATCATCTGCTATTGATGAATATATTGACGAAACTTTTCCCGGTGTAAAACTTTATCCAACATCCACTAAAGAAAAAGCCAAAGCCCGACAAGTTCAAGCCTGGTTACGCAGCGACTTAATGCCCATTCGCGTCGAGCGTTCAACAGAAGTCATCTTCTACAAACCCGTCACCACACCACTGTCAGAATCAGCACAGGAAGCGGCGAAAAAATTATTTTTTATCGCCGATGAATTATTAAAAGACGGTCAACAAAACTTGTTCGGTGAGTGGTGTATTGCCGATACTGATTTGGCGTTAATGATCAATCGATTGGTATTGAATGGTGATACTGTGCCTGAAAAGCTAGCGGCTTATGCGAAGTATCAATGGCAGAGGGCATCAGTTCAAGAATGGGTGAAGAAGTCTAAACAATAAGTGCAGTAAAAAAATATGGATATCATCAGAATTATAGTTTCGATTTTTCTGTTTTTGATGGGATGTTACTTCACCTTTGATTTGATTCTAAATGATTTTAATTGGAAGGTCTTGGTTGGACTTATCGTTTGCTTTTTAGCTGCCTATTTGATTTGGCCGAAAGATCATAATGTTGATGGTGATTGGATTGAGTTGATTGGAAATATTATTGAATTTCCGTTCAGGTTAATAATTTGGATATCTCGTGGGATTGTTCGTTTGATGCGGGATAATGATGGTGTGGATCTCTGAATCATTAATTGTGCAAAGATTGTTAATGCTGATTTGTGTTGAGAACCAGGAAAGATTGTTTAAGTCCTAGCAATGACATTAACGATCTACCTGAGGTGATTTATGAAATCCAAACTGTTTTTTTTCAACGTTGCGGCAATAATAGCTATTGTGTTGCACTTGGTCTTGACTCCTGTTTATGCCGCTGATCAGCAACGTCCACCGCGGGACGAAAGACGAGGGCCTCCGGTTGAAGCCTTTACCGCCTGTGAAAATCTGCAAGAAAATGATACTTGTAGTTTTATCGGGCGCAATGACGAGATGTTGGACGGTGTTTGTGTTGCACCGCGACCCAGATCAGATCAAGAGTCAAGCTCGCTGACTTTGGCTTGTCGCCCCAACAATATGCCCGCGCCACCCGAGGGAGCTGAACCTCCAGATTCCCGAAGTGAATAAGTCATAAGCCTCATAAAAAAATCCAACCTTTAACTGGAGAATTAAAGGTTGGTAAGCTCAAGTGTTGATCAGCCCTAAAATCTCAAATTGTTAAACCGAGAGATAAGAAGCGACTTTCGCTTCATTAATTGTCTCGCGTAATTCTTCGTGAACAATGTTGCCTTTTTCGATCACCAGAATTCTGTCGGCAATATCCAAAGCAAAACTTAATACCTGTTCGGAAACCACAATTGATAAACCACGTTGATCGCGAATGGTTTTTAATGTGCGGCCCATTTCGCGGATGATGGAAGGTTGAATACCTTCTGTGGGTTCATCAAGAAATAACATTTTAGGATTGCTTGCCAATGCGCGTGCAATAGCCAATTGTTGTTGTTGTCCGCCAGATAAATTTCCACCGCGACGTTTACGCATTTCCAGTAACACCGGAAACATATCGTAAAGTTCTTTTGGAACCGATTTTTGTTTACTGGTGGTTAATCCGGTTTCGATATTTTCCTGCACTGTCATGCTGGAAAAAATCATGCGGCCTTGTGGCACAAAACCGAAACCACTTTCAACTCGTTGATAACTTTTGAGTTGGCTCATTTCTTTACCTTCGAGTGACACGCTACCGCCGGAACTGGGAATGACACCCATTAAAGATTTCATCAAAGTGGTTTTACCCATACCATTGCGGCCCATTACCGCCACAATTTCGCGCGGTTTGATTTCAAAATTCAAACCGTGTAACACCTCACTTTGACCATAACTGACTCTATAGTTGGATACGGCTAACATAGTCTAATCCCCTGGTTTTTTGTGGATACCTGCCTGCGCAGGTATGACGGCGTTCGAATTAATTAATGGCCAAGATAAACTTCAATCACTTTTGGATCTGCTTTTACTTTTTCAGCAGAGCCTTCTGCAATAATTTTCCCCTGATGTAATACAGTGACTTTATCCGCGATTTGCGCAACAAATTGCATGTCATGTTCAATCACAATCACCGATCTGTCTTTAATAATTCGTCGCAACAATTCAGCGGTTTGTTGTCGCTCACCGACTGACATACCGGCAACAGGTTCATCCAACATCAAAAGCTCCGGGTCTTGCATTAGTAACATGCCGATTTCCAACCATTGTTTTTGTCCGTGGCTTAATAACTCGGCTTGTTTATCCAATTGATTACTTAAAAAAATCATTTGCGCCACTTCATTCACCTTACTGATGACTTCAGCATCGCGTTTGAAAGCCAAGGCACCCCAGACAGAACGCCCACGCGGAAACGAAATTTCCAAATTTTCAAACACGGTTAAATCGCCGTAAATAGACGGTGTTTGGAATTTGCGGCCGATACCGGCTTTCACAATTTCGTGCTCGCGCAGTGTGGTCATTTCGCGGTTGCGAAATTTAATTGAACCTTCTGTGGCTTTTGTCCGGCCACAAATTAAATCCAGCACTGTAGTTTTACCTGCACCATTGGGGCCAATAATTACGCGAATTTCGTGTTCATCAACATAAAAAGTGAGATCGTTAACTGCTTTAAATCCATCGAAAGAAACCGTTAAGCTTTCAACAGCGAGTAAAAAGTCTGTGTTGTTACTCATGTGCTAATCCTCCGCTCAGTTGACTGGTTTTTTCGTTGGTGACATGAGATTTTTCTACAGCTGGTGGTGGTTCTTCCGGTTTTGGTGTTGGCAATTTTTTAGCTTTGAGTTTTTTAAAGAAGGATTCAATTTTGGGTGCAACATAGGTTTCATAAATTCCGGCGAGACCGTTGGGAAATGCCATGACTACGGCAATAAATAATCCACCCATTGCAAACAACCAGAGTTCAGGAAAACTTTCTGAAAAACTGGTTTTGGCTGCGTTGACAACAAGTGTTCCATAAACGGCTCCTATGATTGACAACCGCCCACCGACTGCGCAGAAAATTACCATTTCGATGGAAGGTACAATTCCGACCAAGGTCGGCGACATAAAGCCCACTTGCAGAGTAAACATTGCACCACCTATCGCTGAAAACACACCAGCGAGACAGAAGATAAAAATTTTAAAGTTAGCCACGTCGTATCCAGAAAATCTTACGCGATCTTCTTTATCTCGCATGGCGACTAACAGGCGGCCCAATTTACTTTTGCGAACGAACTGCGCGAAGAAAATACACAAGAACAAGAGTGCAACGCAGACGAAATATAAAATTAATTTTGCGGAATCGGTGCGAATATCCCAACCGAGCAGTGTGCGCAAATCAGTCATTCCATTTACGCCACCGGTGTAACCTTGTTGGCCGATAATTAAAATTGTCAGGATTGCAGCGAAGGCTTGGGTGATAATCGCAAAATAAACACCGCCCACACGCCGTTTAAACATGGCCACACCTATGATGTAACCCAGCAATGCGGGTAACACAATAATGGCGGCCAATGTAAAACTAAAACTGTAGAAGGGCTCCCAAAAAAATGGCAATTCAGTCACCTGGTTCCAATCCATAAAATCCGGAATGCCGGGTGTGGATTGGATTTTTGTGCTTTCAGGATCTGATGCTTCCAGTTTTAAAAACATTGCCATGGCATATCCACCCAGGCCAAAGAAAACACCCTGGCCCAAACTTAAAATGCCACCGTATCCCCAACACAACACCAAACCCACAGCAACGAACGCGTAAGTTAAATATTTACCGACGAGATTGAGTCGAAAAATATCCAGAAACATGGGCAACACAATTACCAAAATTGCCGCCAATATGAGGTAACTGTATAAATCTTTTTTGGGAAAGATTGACGCTATACCTTGATACGACATAGTAGGTGCTCCTCTTAGCGACGAACTTTCAAAGTGAACAAACCTTGTGGGCGCAGCATCAAAATAAATACTACGAACAAGAGTGTGAGAACTTTTGCCATTGAACCACTCATGAAAAATTCCATAGTCGATTGCGCTTGCGAAATACCAAATGCAGAGGCGATTGTGCCGAACAAACTCGATGCACCACCGAACACCACCACTAAAAATGTATCCACAATGTAAAGTTGCCCGGATGTTGGGCCGGTGGAACCAATCATGGTAAATGCGCTACCGGCAACACCGGCGATGCCGCAACCCAATGCAAATGTAATGCGATCAACTTTTGTGGTGTTGATGCCAACTGCACCGGCCATTGCACGATTTTGTACAACGGCGCGCACTTGAATTCCCCAGGTGGATTTGTACATTAAAATCGCGACGGCAACTGAAATGCCTATGGCAAGACTCATCACAAATAAACCGTTGATAGGTAATTCAATGGTTTCAGTGAGTTGATAAGAACCCATTAACCAATCGGGCAGGGTCACACCCACTTCGCGTGCACCAAAC
>CAMLRJ010000309.1 GCA_946482345.1 uncultured Cellvibrio sp. | reverse complement strand
GTGTGTTATCGATAGTCGCACTCAGCAAAAGACTCAATCCGCAAATCAGAGGTTGGTTTGCCTACTACGGAGCATTTTACCCCTCGGCGCTGCAAGGCATTCGGGAAGCGATTGAATGCCGATTAACAAAATGGGTAAAAGGCAAATATCCGCATAAGCGCAGCCGACGGCTGAAAGCCTACTCATGGTTAAAGCAAATCAAACAGTGGAGGCCGACCCTGTTTGCGCACTGGTAATAAATTGCTGACAATTGGAATAACAAGAGCCGTATGACGCGAGAGTGTCACGTACGGTTCTGTGAGGGGCTGACGGGGAGGTTCCGTTGGTCTACTCGACTTGCACTTTTGCCATTTCGCTTCGCTTCATTTTATGGCAAAAGTGCAACTTACAAACTACCGCTTATCGCAACGTTATGGGTTCAAAGGAGGACTATTGTGGATCGCACCAAATCAATCGAAGAATTAGAAGGCGAGGTGTGGCCCGCGCCAGAATTAGAGTCCCACGTAGTAGTGGAAAGCCACCGGTTAAGAAAAGAGCCCTTAGAGAACTTGTCCGTGGAAGATCTTCGGCTTCTTGTCGGGCAAAAGGTGAGTTTGGAATATACGGTCCCACTTGCGCTTGAGCTTCTGGAAGAGAATCCATTAGCTGCTGGCGCAATGTATCGCGGGGACCTATTGGCCAACGTACTAAGTTTGCCTGATGGTTTCTGGCAATCACACCTGGAACTGAATAATCGGTTGGTAGAAATAAAATATGAGCTGGAAATAGTGGCTGAGACTATAGCGAAGGAGTTGTTACCTTCTATCAGCTCGTTCGTGTTTCGGTGAATAAACCATAACCAGGCGTTCCAGTTCGTTCAAGGCCTGACGGCCTTCCACCGGGCCGCCTTAAAGCTGCGCTTTAAGGCGGCCGCTGAACATTGGCGTTATGTGAACTATGCCTGAGAAATAAATCATTAAAAGGAGATACAAATGAATCCAATAAAATTTAAAGATCTATGGAAAAATTATCCAAAAAATTCTCCATGCGACAAAAAAACATTTTCGAACTAGTGCGCTATAAAAGTTGGCACTGCGCTTTCGAAAAGTGGAGTAAAAACCACCAGTTTGGTTCCCAAAAATAGACACTGCTGGCATCACAAAGAAAATGAAGGCCACATACTATCAGCAACTGAACTGGCCAATGGCTTACGTAAAACCAAAATTCTTGGTATAGCTGCAGCTATTGAAATAGATGCAGCTAAATTCAAGACGAAAATAGCTGGGAAAAAGGGAATTATTTACTTTGAAGACTATTGGCTTAGGGCAGAAGATCGTCCAGAGAGACCTACAGGGGATCACATTGATCTATGGAATGGCTCCCGTTTAACTGACCTTACAAGTTGGCTGCGTGTTCAGCTTGGGATTAGCTATGAAGGTGTTTGGTCTGACTTTGAGAAATCAAAAAAAATTCTATTTTGGAAGGTTGAAGAATGAAAAAAATATTTTTCTCATTTATAGGGGCAGTTATAGCTGGCCTAATATGTAACATTTTATTTTGGGGGGCTGGACAAGTCGCAGTCGCCTTAGATGTTAGGCTTTATAACAGTGAAGAAGAAGCCAGTAGAAATTTTGTAATTTTTTTGGTATCACTTTTCGCTTTTATTGTTATCGGTTCAATTAGTGGCTATCAAATAGCTAAAAAATCCGAAAAGAGCACATAGCAAATGGCACCATTACGCCGCCGCAAGCGTCGGCGGGACGCTCGTAAACTCGCGCCCATGTGCCGGGCGTTATGTAACCGAGTTCCCCAAGAAAAGTAGACACCTCACTACCACCTAACGAGGGTCTAGAAAATGGCAAAGAAAACCAGAAACAAGTACAACCACTACACTGAGGATTTTCGCCGTGAAGCGGTACGCCGCGCGGATGATCCCAATACCAGCGCCGCCGAGGTAGCGAAAGAACTCGGAATTCATCCCGGCCAGATCTATAACTGGCGTCGACAGTACAAGCGGCTGTCCGACAAGCAATTCAACAGCGTCCAAGGGGTGGATTACTCGATGAATGAGAGCGAAGAAGTCCGTAAACTCAAGCGGCAGATCTCGGATCTGAAAGAAGAGAATGAATTTCTAAAAAAGGCGACGGTCCGAGTGCGGCCCAATACTTCAGCAAAGACAAATGGTGAAGTACGCCTTCATTGAGTCATTGCGTAATGAACATGCCGTGACCAAGATGTGCCGCTGGGCTCACGTCAGCCGGTCTGGTTACTACAAGTGGCGCTCGCGCAAACCGAGTGAAACTGAGCTGAGACAGCTCGACGCGGAGCGCCAGCTGATTAACCTGTTTACGCGTTTTAAATCACGCTACGGATCGCCACGTCTGACGATTGAGCTGAATGAAACCGGTACGCCCATCAGCGAGAACACGGTGGCAAAACTCATGGCCAAACAAGGACTTATGGCGAGAAACGGAAAAGGCTACAAATATTTCCCTGATGTGTTAGCCAGGAATCATGCCAGCGACAATCTGTTGCAGCGCAATTTCCAGGCGAGCAAGCCTAATGAAAAGTGGGTGTCGGACATTACCTGCATCAAAGTCGAGAAAGGTTTTGTTTACCTTGCGGTTATCATGGACCTGTTTTCGCGCAAGATCATCGGTTGGTCACTCGACACTACAATGACTAACCAGTTGATCATGGATGCATTCAAGATGGCGATGGCTTCGCGCCAGATTGAGCTTGGGTTGATCCTGCATTCGGATCGCGGCGTGCAATATCGGTCGTGGGAGTATCAGCAGCTATTGCTTGATGAGAAGATCCGGCCTAGCATGAGCCGCAAAGGTAATTGCTGGGATAATGCGGTGATGGAGTCTTTCTTCGCCCGCTTTAAAGTGGAAGCGCTATACGCCGAGGATGTCACCACGAAGAAAGAAGCGTATTCTTGCGTGTTTGATTACGTCGAACTATTTTATAACAGCCACCGAAGACATAGCACTCTGGGCTACAGAAGCCCGAATCATTTTGAAGTAGCTTATGAAAAAATGTGTGCTTGAAACTGTGTCTACTTTTGGTGGGGAAGATCAAAAGAAAGAATTTTCAGGCTAAAACAGAGGTAGTTAATGACGTTGGAGAATTTCACTGTATGGGGTTACTGTAGGCTTGCTATTAATTAATGCAGGGGTTCTTTTGTATTACTCTCTATCGTTATATGAATTATCGCAAGAAAAATTCAGAATCGGGTACGTGAAATATCTAGAAATACTAAAATTAGGTATTCTTCCTGGGGAAAATACAGCGTTCATTTTTGAAGGCGAACGGCTGAAAATATTCCTAAGTTTTAGAATTCTAATATTTAGCTTTACGGCTCTTTTTTGGTCAGCTTGTTCGTAAGTGTAGTAGTTTTATAACAAAGCGTATCAACTCGTGCACCCGTGCGCTGCACAGTTTTTAAGTTGCAGTTTTGAGGTTTTGCTGCGCAAAAGAACCCACAATCCACAACTTTAAAGCTGCCGTTGTACGCTGCCTTAAATTTCGAAGGAGTTCAAGTGTCATCCATAGCCCAAACACCGAAGCCTCCATACTATGCAGTGATTTTTACATCACAACGCACCGACGGGGATAATGGGTATGGGGAAATGGCGACAAGAATGGTCGATTTAGCCTCGGAACAGCCAGGCTTCCTTGGTATTGAATCCGCGCGGGAGGAGATTGGCATCACAGTTTCCTATTGGTCGGATCTTGAGTCCATCAAAGCTTGGAAAATGAATGCAGAACACCGACAGGCCCAGGAAAAGGGCCGGAATAAGTGGTATTCGAGCTTCCGAGTACGAATAACTAAAGTAGAGCGTGAATATGGCATTTAACAAACGCATCAGACGCGACGCTCGTACGTCGCGCGCTCTATGCGGGCGTTAACAGGAAGTTTCATGTTAAAAATTTTCGGGGTAATTCTGGTAGCGCTTGTAAGCGGGCTTATTGTTCTTGTTATTATGAATTCACCAGAGCTGCGAGAGCCGGGCCGATTGGTCGCATACCGGGGTGGCGGGCAACTTATTGACTACCAAAAACTTGGAGAAAATGGTTGCACCGCTAGATCTATCATTCAATCGGAAAATGCACATATCGAGAACACAATGGAGTCCATCAGGGATGCTGATAGCGCCGGATTTGACGTTATCCATGTCAATATTCATCAATCAAAAGATAATAACTTTGTTCTGTTTCACGATTGGACATTAGATTGTGCTACGAATGGTACGGGAGAGGTAAAGGCGAGCACCGCTGGCCTACTAGCCGAACTAGATGCAGGTTATGGTTATACTTTTGATGATGGTCAGCACTTCCCTTTTAGGGAGAAAGGGTATCGCATTAGCAATTTAACCACGATTCTGAATGAGTATCCGAATAGAACGTTCTGGCTTAACCTCAAGAACAATGATGAGGCATCTTTTGCAGCTCTATACGAGATGCTAAGGTCTGGTTATGGGGGTCGCTTATCTGACTTCGTTATCTTTTCAAGTGAGAAAGGTTCGAGCTGGTTTCGACGGGAAGCTCCAGCATTAAAGGCGATCAGCGTGGAATCGACCAAAGAGTGTTTTAAAGAATATATGCTGTACGGGTGGAGTGGGATATTCCCGGACGCGTGCTCGAATCGCCCCCTTCTGATTCCACCAGACAAAGCGAAATACCTGTGGGGATATCCAAGAAGGTTCGCAGCACGAGCTCAGGATAACGGAAGTCGAGTCTATCTTTGGACAAAACATACATCCTTGCGAAGCCATAAGTTAGAAATTGAAAACGGTATAGGTGTAGTAACGGGCGATATTCAAGGTGTCAGAAAGATATCGCACTAACATTGATATGGCCAAGCACAGCCATAGCTTTTCCCTGCGGCTTCGCCCCCAATATAAAGCTGTGGTTTGAAGTGGTCTAATTAGACCACTTCAAAGATTGCTGAGTATTTAGACCTTTGAGATTGAAGGCATTCATACAGGACGTTCTTTATAAAATGCCGTTGAGCTA
>CAMLRJ010000308.1 GCA_946482345.1 uncultured Cellvibrio sp. | reverse complement strand
CATTGCTGAACCAATTGCTGATTCAATTGACTGGATTGGCCGTTGTCACCGAACACACTGGAATTTATTTGCAATAAAGTTTTCATGGGGTCACCTGTTTGAAGTAGAAAATTTGTTAACTGACGTGAGCCATTAAATGCTTGAAGGGTGACGGGATAAAGAGTGAAATTTAGTGATGATTGATCGAAAATTTGGATGCAGTACTTCAGCCAAAGCAGATCCACAGATTTTGAGCGGCTTGAATAATCCCGGAAATGTCCAAAATCTGTGATCTTTCTGTGTTTTATCCTGTCCCAAGCCATTAGAATGCGCCTGTAAAAACTGTTAGATCTCTGAGGAATCCATATTGAAATCCGTTCAACCCAAAGCTTCAGCCAGCCGTAAACCCTTGTCGCAGCCAGCCAATAATTTGCTGATACGTCTGCTGAAGGAAGGGGTGATTATTGCGTTGGTCGCCGTTTGCCTCTATTTGATGATTGCCATGTTGACTTACGACCCGCTGGACCCGGGTTGGTCCCGTACTGGCGAAGAGGGGCGGGCTGTGCAAAATGCGGGCGGTAGTTTTGGCGCATGGTTGGCGGATGTGTTTTTTATCCTCTTTGGCTACATGGCTTATTTGTTTCCGGTGATGATTGCTTATCGTGCCTGGTTGGTGATCAGGGATCGTACCAATCCTGATCCTATAGATTGGTTTCTGGTTGGTTTGCGTTCAGCCGGGTTTGTTATGGTCATGCTTGCGGGCACAGCCATAGCCTCAATTCATTACAGTGATGGTGAAACTGTGTTGAGTTATTCCAACGGTGGTTTGTTGGGAGCGACTTTGGCAGACATGATAGTCAATGCATTCAGTTACAAAGGTGGAACCCTGATTTTGTTGGCGACTTTTTTGGTGGGTATGACGGTTTTTACGGATCTTTCCTGGTTTGATCTGATGGAAAAAATAGGTCGTTTCAGTTTTGCTCTGGTAACACGAGTGCAGGAAAAGTGGCAGGTTTACCAACGTCAACGCAACGAGAAACAAATTGCAGAAAAAGCACAGGAACAGCGCCGTGAAATTGTTCAGCAGCATGTAAAACAAGAAGCCAAACGTGTTGCGCCAGTCATCATTGAAGAACCACCAAAGAAAAAACCTGTACCCAGCCCGCGAATTGAAAAAGAAAAACAAGCATCACTTTTTGATGCACTTGAACCGGCAATTGGTAAATTACCGCCGCTCAGTTTATTGGATCCCGCTGACAAGCGCAGTGATAAAGGTTATTCAAAAGAATCACTTGAAGCCATGTCGAAATTGTTGGAATTGAAATTAAAAGATTTCGGAATCGATATTGAAGTGGTTTCAGTTCAACCCGGCCCTGTTGTTACGCGTTTTGAAATTCAACCGGCACCCGGAATTAAAGCCAGTCGTATTTCCGGCCTTGCAAAAGATTTGGCGCGCTCGCTTGCTGTTGTTTCGGTGCGTGTAGTGGAAGTGATTCCCGGTAAATCGGTTATGGGAATTGAAATTCCCAACGCTCATCGCGAAATGGTGCGCTTGTCAGAAGTCTTGATGTCGGATGTTTATGACAATTCGAAATCACCGCTGACATTAGCATTGGGTCATGATATTTCCGGTGAACCGATTGTGGCCGATCTTGCAAAAATGCCGCACTTGTTAGTTGCAGGTACAACCGGTTCCGGTAAATCAGTGGGTGTGAATTCCATGCTGCTGAGTTTGCTTTATAAATCGACACCAAAAGATGTGCGTTTGATTTTGGTTGATCCCAAAATGTTGGAGCTTTCTGTTTACGATGGTATTCCGCATTTGCTCACACCGGTTATCACCGACATGAAAGATGCCGCCAATGGTTTGCGTTGGTGTGTAGGTGAAATGGAACGTCGTTATAAATTAATGGCAGCCTTGGGTGTAAGAAATTTGGCAGGCTTTAATCGTAAATTGGAAGACGCGATGAAAGCGGGCACGCCAATTGTTGATCCATTATTTAAACCGGAAGACAATTTTGAAGCTGGGGCGGAAGTTGCTACTGCGCCTGATTTGGAAATATTGCCAGCAATCGTCGTAGTGATCGACGAATTCGCTGACATGATGATGATTGTTGATAAGAAAAAAGTGGAACAATTAATTTCGCGTATCGCACAAAAAGCGCGTGCGGCGGGTATTCATTTAATTCTTGCAACACAACGTCCATCAGTTGACGTCATCACCGGTTTGATTAAAGCCAACGTTCCAACCCGAATTGCCTTTCAGGTTTCATCCAAAATAGATTCGCGAACTATTTTGGATCAGGGTGGCGCTGAACAATTGTTAGGTCACGGTGACATGTTATTTTTACCCGCAGGTACCAGTGTTCCTATGCGTGTACATGGCGCTTTTGTTGACGATCACGAAGTGCATCGCGTCGTCGCTGATTGGAAAAAACGCGGAGCACCTGAATATATTGATGGCATCACTGACGATAGCAATAATTCCATTCCCGTTCCCGGCATCCCCAGTGAAGGTGGTGAGGAAGGTGAAGAAGGCGAGGGCGATGCACTTTATGATGAAGCCGTGCAATTTGTGATTGAATCACGCAAAGCATCAATTTCATCCGTGCAACGAAAATTGCGTATTGGATACAACCGTGCTGCACGTTTAATTGAAACTATGGAAGCGGCTGGTGTTGTATCGTCTGCAGGGCACAATGGTAATCGTGAAGTGTTGGTGCCGGGTGGTCGTGATTAATTTTTTGTAGGGGCGGCCCCCTGTGGCCGCCCAACAGTCAGCGAATTGTTTTTGTTTTGGGATTATGTATGAAATTTATTTTGAGTTTGTTAGTTGTCTTTTTTCCATTGATTGCTTTTGCAGCCGATCAGGATATAGCAGATCTTCGCAAATTATTGGATGCCACCAAAAGCCTGCAAGGTGATTTTGTGCAATCACTTTATGATGAAAATCATGAATTGCAGGAAGAAAGTAAAGGCAAGTTTATGATGATGCGTCCCCGAAAATTTTATTGGGATACTATCGAACCCATGCCGCAGTTGTTGGTGTCAAATGATAAAGAGATATGGCTCTATGACCCGGATTTGCAAACTGCCAGCGTTCGCCCTTTCTCGGATGACCTGCAGCAAGCGCCTGCGCTAATCCTGAGTGAAAATGTTGATGAGTTGCGTAAGCAATTTTCTGTCACCAGCAAAAAAGAAAAAACCACGCAAACTTTTACACTCACACCAAAAGTCAGCGATGGTTTGTTTCAGAAACTTCTTTTAGTATTTGAAAAAGAGGTGTTAAAAGAATTTTCGATGGAATCCAACGACGGACAATCGACCCGTTCAGTGTTGTCGAATGTAAAAGTGAATCAAAGTTTGCCGGAAGAGAAATTTTATTTTCAGGTTCCGAGTGGGGTTGAGGTGACGAGACAGTAGCCCTCACCCTAACCCTCTCCCGGAGGGAGAGGGGACTAGTCCCTCCCTTTGGAAAAGGGAGGCGGAGGAGGGATTTAAAATGGTGAAATTAATTGAGATTTTAAATCCCCCCTAACCCCCCTTTTTCAAAGTGGGGGACAAAGCAGTATCTGTCTACAACGTACTTTTAATTCCCTCTCCCTCCGGGAGAGGGTCAGGGTGAGGGCAAATGCAATCCCTATTTGACCAACCAACAGAAACCTATCAACCGCTGGCCGCACGTATGCGTCCTCGTCGGTTGGATGACTATATTGGTCAAACACATTTGCTCGCAAAAGGAAAACCGCTTTACGAAGCGATTACTCGCAGTCAATTACACTCGATGATTTTGTGGGGACCTCCGGGTGTTGGTAAAACGTCTTTGGCAAAATTATTTGCTGAGCAAACCAATGCGCGATTTGAATCTTTATCGGCGGTGTTAGCGGGTGTGAAAGAAATTCGTTCGGCAGTTGCGGTTGCACAACAGGAACGTGCAGCTACCGGACGTAAAACGATTTTGTTTGTCGATGAAGTGCATAGGTTTAATAAATCCCAGCAAGATGCTTTTTTGCCCTTTGTCGAAGACGGTACTTTTATTTTTATTGGCGCGACGACAGAAAATCCGTCATTCGAATTAAATAACGCACTCTTATCGCGTTGTCGTGTTTATGTGTTGCGTAGTTTGCAGCAATCTGATTTGCAACAGGTTATCCAACAAGCCTTGCATGATGCAGATAAAGGTTTGGCGAAACAAAATATTGAAATTGATGCAGATTCATTATCAACATTGGCAGCAGCAGCGGATGGCGATGCCCGCAAAGCGTTGAACCTGATTGAAATTGCGGCTGATCTTGCTGAAGAAAGTGGCGATAAAAAAATTATCAATCAATCCGTTATTCAGGAAGTATTGGCGAGTGATGTGCGTCGGTTTGATAAAGGCGGCGATATTTTCTATGAGCAAATTTCAGCGCTACATAAATCGGTTCGCGGTTCATCACCTGATGGCGCACTTTATTGGTTGGCGCGCATGTTGGATGGTGGTTGCGATCCACTTTATATTGCGCGTCGTGTCGTCAGAATGGCGAGTGAAGATATAGGTAATGCTGACCCTCGTGCATTACCTTTATGCCTCGCTGCATGGGATGTGCAGGAACGTTTGGGAAGTCCTGAAGGTGAATTGGCAATTGCACAAGCTGTTGTTTATTTGGCATCAGCCGCCAAAAGTAATGCTGTGTATAATGCGTTCAAGTCTGTGATGGCTGATGTGCGTTCACAACCCACTTATGATGTACCCGTGCATTTGCGTAACGCGCCAACAAAAATGATGAAGTCCATGGATTACGGTAAAGAATATCGCTACGCCCATGACGAACCCAATGCCTATGCAGCCGGTGAAAATTATTTTCCGGAAGAAATTGCGGATTCACAATATTATTTTCCGGTTGATCGTGGATTGGAATTAAAGATTCAGGAAAAGCTGAATCATTTAAGGGAATTGGATAAGGTGAGTAAGAAGCAGAGGTATAAAAAACAAACCCCACCCTAACCCTCCCCTTCGTAAGGGGAGGGGACAGATTTCAC
>CAMLRJ010000307.1 GCA_946482345.1 uncultured Cellvibrio sp. | reverse complement strand
TTACACGCTGCGTGAATAAACCCACACCCGCAATTGAACGCTTCCACTCAATGACACCATCAGGGTAATAAACTTTTTCTACCGAACCTAAATAAAGTGTTGTGGTGATTTGACTTGTTGATGAGGTATCCACACGCTTGTAACGCGCACGACTGGGGCCATAACTGAATTCGGTTTTATGACCAGCTTTGGTAATTTCACTCGGTAGATCGTAGCTGGTGTACTTCATGTTACGGCCAGCTGAATCATTCAACATATTACCGTTTAAATCGTAGTTGTAATTAGTGGTTCCTGCGCGGCAAAGTGCATGCGGCCCTGCATTGGTACCAGCACCACATTGATTGCCGTAAAGGTAATTACCAATTCCGGTTTTATCCGTAATGTTGTCGATATTGTTGTAATTGGCTGTTTCATTTGCAATTAAATTACCACTGGTATTCCAGGTTTTTAAACGGTTCAGATTATCGTAAACAAAACTTTCACGAATATTACGAGCAACTGATTCGCCCGCCGTTCCGGTTTCTTCACGCCAATTTAAATTACCCAACTCATCCCAATCCAAATCGATATGCTGTATGGGTAAACCCACAAATGCGCGATCAGCCCTTAACCTTTTTGTTAAACCATTTTCAGGATAGTAATCAGCTTTTTGGGTAACGCCATTTCCGTACAAGGCAGAAGTCACACTGCCCCGCGCATTCATTTCAGAAACCTGATAATAATTTTTCTGGGTAAATGCATCTCTTACTGATTGCAAATAACCCTGTGCGTTGTACACATTTTGAATACCATTGGTAGTGAAGGTTTGTGTTGCACGTGCAGCATCAAATGTCACATCCGGACGACCAAATTGATCGTAAGTTACTTTTTCATAATGACTTGACGATTGATTTAAATGGCCGGGCATGGTGGTAGTGGTAGAACTCACCCGACCCAAACTGTCGTACACAAAACTTTGTTGGTATTGGGCAATACCACCAACACTGTTGCTATCAAATACACTGGCGATATCTCCCAAACCATAAGCGGCTGTGTCGTAATTCCATTGCGTATATTTTTCGACACTGCCAGTTGGATTACTGCAATTGCCGCCTGCAAATCGATCAGTACGGCTGAATACACGCCCCGCAATATCATAACGATTAATGCTGATTTGACCTTTGCCATCCATTTGGCAAGTTAAATCACCGAAACGGTTGTATTGATAAACCTGATTACCTTTATCAGGATCACTCATCGCAATTTTGCGATCACGTAAATCATAAGTAACCGTTGTTGTGTTATTAGCAGGGTCTTTCATTTCACGCATATTGCCACGAGCATCGTAAGCAAATTTTGTGCTGCCGTTATTGGGGTCGATCACTTCAATAATTTTTCCAGCCAGATCACGTTTTTCTATGCGAA
Source organism: uncultured Cellvibrio sp. (assembly GCA_946482345.1). The sequence goes on along the minus strand of CAMLRJ010000307.1, from coordinate 3,598 downwards.
TTTGATTCTTCGGATTTTTAATTTCAACATCAAGATTTTTATAACTGGTAGTAGTAGTGACATAAGTATTTTTATAGGGTGAATGAGTTGTAATAACCCTACCTAAAATATCGTGATCCTGAGTTGTCCAATAACGTTCTGATGAGTTACTGAAATAAGGTGCCGATGTTCGAAGCACGCGACCGAGTTTGTCATATTCGGTATCAACAACACTCCAATTGGTTCCGTCAAACGCTATAGTCGCCGCTCTTCTTACTCGCCCCAACAAATCATTACATTGCAATGATTTTCCACCACCGGCAGTTAAATTTAATTGCCAGGTTTTGGTATCGGATGGACAAATGCCATAAGCATCGGCTGATGTGCCCACACTTTGTCGGGCGAATGCACCCGTTGAATCTTCTGTGTAATAAGTTAAACCAAATGGCGTTGTTTTAATTTTCGATACAGTGAAGTTACTGGCATCAACATAGGAACGCGCTTCAGTTGGTGTGCCATATTTATCACGCGCAACAACTTCTGAAACCAATCGACGAATTGCAGCATCAGGATTGGTACCGTTAGTGAAAAATCCGTAAGTCTTATCAACATAACGACCGAGGGAGTCATACTCCACTTCGGACTGACGCGTTTGCCCATCAGCTGTAATAAGTGATTTAACACGATTACCCTGGTTGTAACTGTGAGTAGTTGTCACTGTATAAGCAGTGTTATCTGGCTCAACTGTTTCAGTTTTTAATAAACCTACGTCTGCACCACTGGTGTAATAAGTAAAGCTCGATGTTCGTGTTACAGCACCATATATTGCATCGCTTGCTGTAACTGACATTCGTTGCAGACGACCTTGCTGCATACTCCAGGTTGAACCGGAATAGTCATAAGTATTCACTGTAGAATTATTGATAGCGGGTAATCCAAGACCTGTTGCATTAGAGCTGGTTTCGATTTGATTCCCGTTTAGGTCATTTCGATTTAACTGGGTTGTTGTAGAAACCAAATCACCTTGTGATAAACCGTTATCTTTAAGGGCATAGGTTTTACTGACTGTTTTGCGAAGGAAAGTTTGCACTGTGCCCAAGGCACCCGTTCCCGACGTGTCAACCTGCGTACTCATATTATTGACGCAAGTTGAATTAGCATTACCTGCTGAGTCGTAACAATTTACCAAGCCATAAATATTTTCTTGCTCGGATAAAACCATACCGCTAGCTGTAAAAGTTTTCACTTTTCGCTGCTGCCCAAGATAGGGCCAATCTTGTCGATATTCAGTTTCTGTTCGAATTCCTGTCTCCCGATTCACAACAGAAAAATATCTAAATCCCAAAAACCCTCGCCCACCCGCCTGCATTTTTGCATGCCCATAGTAGTAACTCAGTTTTGCTGTTGAACTGGTATCTATCTGTTGGGGGTTAGTTTTACTACCTGAAGGTGTTGTCACCTCAACATCAGTCACAACAGACATGGGGCCAAATGCTTCGAGTACAGGAGATGCAGGACGTAAAGATTGTTCTTCCGGAGCTAAATACGACCAGGGATTATTAATAGCTTGATAAAAAGCTGTGGAATCAACTGCACCGGAATATTCAGTCCAACACATATGTTCTACATATTGCGTATCATCTGAATTGGTTTGAATAACGTCTTCGCATTTTTGTTCAGAACCTGGAAGTGAAATACCATCGAGACGATTGTAATGAAGATTTTCATTTACACGTCCATACTGAATTTTTTTCTGTTCGCCAAAGCCATTTTTTATCGCAACTATTTTATTGGCATTTTTCTTGGTATTTACACCCAAACGAACAGTAACAATGCTGTCGTTAGTCTGTGTGTTAGGTGTGGTCACCAAATCGGGAATACCATCGCCATTGACATCGCTCATATTGAAACGATCTGTTTTAAAACGAAGTACATTGATCATTCGCGGATCAGTTCGTGGAGTACTGTTATTGTAGTTTTGAATAATCTTGTAAGGTAGCGTACCGAGAGTTCGCTCCTGAGTTTCAAATTGATTCAGGGATGGATCCCAATACTTAACTTTAAGCTCACTACTCCCAACCAATAGCGATGCATTTAATGGTTTTTGCCAAACGATATCCTGATAACCATCTCCATTAATATCAGCCAATACCAATTCGTGATTTCCTTTATTGCTATCTATTTTTAAAGCATTAAAACCAATGCCTACAGAGGATTGAACTCCAAATTCTTTACCATTGTTCATTCTCAGGTTCCATCCACTACTTGAATCCCTGGCGAGAATCTCAGACAAGCCATCGTTGTTAGCATCAAAGAACAAATCCCAATCATCCCAAAGTGATGCAACACTGGTTGGGAAAAATCGCAATTCATAGTTGTTATCAGTTGTTTTGTGTAGGGTATACATTGCAGACAAACTTAATGTGAAGCCACCATTACAAAAACGATACCCCTCATCCTGAACGTGACAACCACTGTATATTGCATAGGAGTAAGTGGTGATATCCACAACACCATCACCATTAAAATCTCCTAATAATTGTGTAAAGTAATTAATAGGTGCTGAATCCATTTTGTTTCTAAAATCAGCATCTGGTTGATTTTCAAAAGTCACATCGTTCTTTACACTAGGGTCACCCAAAACATGCGTTAAATTGCGCGCTTCTATTCCAAAATTATTTTTTGCTATATATACGTAAGGGGCATAGTCTCCAACCATCTCTCCATCCCAAGGTAATTCACCAATTCCCCATCCAACTGCATCCAAAATACCGTCTGCATTAATATCGGCTGAAACTTCAGAGCGCTTGCTACCCGCTAAAGGTAAGCCATAGGGATGATAAGAAGGTTGACCTGTGGAACCGACACTCATTTTCCAGCTTCCGTCTGGCATTGGGACAGATAGAAGGAGCGAGGCACTACCAGTAACTTCATAACCCACTCTTTGCTCTATATCAAATGCCAAATCCATTCGACCATCGTTGTTTAAATCCACAGCCCTAAGCGTACGACTATTTAATCTAGGGCCAAAATATGAGCCGTCAGTGAAAAGCTGATTTTCAAAAATGAATTTTCCATCAATATCAATTTTTCCATATGCATAACGAAGAGGTCTGGGCAAGATTAAACCTGCTGATGAATAACTACCTCCATAAGCTTGATCAAACCAAGCAATATCCTGGAGTCCATCTCCGTTGAAATCTCCCATGGTATGAACACTGATTCCATCTGGAAAAGTTTTGGTAGAAGTCGCTGCAGCCAATTGATAATTCGGTAACTCCCACTCAAATTCAGTTGCTGGAGAACAATGTGTACTGACACATTCCTGAATTTTATTGATACGGCTTATTTTATCGTTAGTAGTATAAGCACTTGCCTGATTGTAAGTTAAATAGTAACCACGAATTTCAAATGGCCCATTAAATGATTTAACTCCATACAACCGTTTACCATTTCTATAACTAAACCCTGCTACGTACCCCGAAATAGGATCATTTCTATCCTGATACAGAAATTGCAAATAAGCACCACGAGTTGATCCAGATCCAAATGCAAAGTCAATCGTATCCAAACGCTGTCCATCTGCATCTTTAATATATTTGTAGAGGATTTTATTACC
>CAMLRJ010000306.1 GCA_946482345.1 uncultured Cellvibrio sp. | reverse complement strand
GCACTATGTCTGCACCCGCTAATTGGATACGACGAATTTGTTCAACCGTCGCAGCAACATCTGTCGTTTCTGTGTTAGTCATACTCTGCACAGAAATTGGTGCATCACCACCTACAGGAACATTGCCAACCATTATCTGGCGAGATTTACGACGCTTAATCGGAGACTCACAATGCATATTAATTTCCTGACCTGGAACCTACTTTCAACGCCAATACATTGGTACCCAATGTTGGCATCAAACGGATTTCTTCACCATTCAGCTTTAAACTGACTGCGGGTGAATTTCCCAACTTCACATCAAACGGGCGCCTGCCTGTCAAACTCAGCTGACTGTCTTTTAATTGGAGTTCCGTTACCAGAACATCGCCATTGGCATCACTTACTTCAACCCAGCACTCATCACGAAAATAAAAATCCAAACGATCCTGAGCAGAACTTTGATGAGCCGTATTCAATGTGGCATCAGTGATCGCGCTGACTGAAGATACCGACATCGCATTGGCATTTTGCACTGACTGATCATTAGCGATATTCAATTCAGTATCAACTTTCTCAGGCAGGGCAATACCAATATTGGAATAATCATCCTGTTTTCGATTATCCAAAAACCAAACAGAAACCAGCCACATTAATAACAAGACACCTATCAACACCGCGACAGATTGCCAAAATTTTTTCGCAGAAGTTTCTTGTTTGGATGGCACAAAAACTTCTTTCAAACCAAGAATTTTTGCCTGATTATCATAAATCGACATTAACTCACTGAGGTCAACCTTAACCAACTGGGCGTAAGTGCGTAAGTACCCACGAATAAATGTATCTGAATGCAAACGATTAAACTGATCCGACTCTATTGCTTTTACCTTGGTCAGGGTCATATACAACTCACTGGCAACCTGTTCCTGGGTAAGGCCCAGTTTTTCTCTTGCATCACGCAAGATTTTTCCTGGAGAAGAGTGATTAACTTCCGGTGCAGCAGGGTCGAAATCGCTTGTCATTTCAATTACCCCTATTGGTTCATGAGTGTTTGCCGATACTCCAAATATTCTTTTGAATAAGGATATCGATTTTTCAAAACCAGTACGTAACTGGCTTCTCTATCCTTGTTACCAAACATCCGCTCAAGCCGTATCGCCATTAATAGCGCACGCGGCGTCTGCTGCCCCAAATTCATAAATTTATCCAAAGATTCTTTTGCTTTCGGATAATCCTGCTCTGAAAAGTAAATACCGGCCAGCTCAATAAAAGGATCAGGAAACCCGGGCTTCAATATAGCGGCATGTTCAAAGGCTGCTTTGGCACGGGATTTATTACCTAACAATAAAGAAGAACGCCCTACATTAACCAAAGCCGCAGCGCGATCATCAAAATCCAGATTTGCTGCTGCTGCTTCAAATTGCACCAAAGCATCTTCATAACGCTTCAACCCATACAAAAAATAGCCATAATTATTTTCTATGGATGACAAATGTTTATTTTTCCTGATTGCTTTTTTGTAGGTTTCTTCTGCTAATTTATTTTCACCTTCCAACTGATACACCAATGCCAATGCACCCAGCACTTGCGGAGAATCTTTATTGATTTCCATCGCTTTTCGAATATGGTGACGTGCCGACTCACGATTCTTTAACGAAACATACCCTTCTACCAGTTGGATATGCTGTTTAAGCGCTTCATCTTTATCAACAATTCTTCGCTTTCCATCGAGCCTTTCTGTCACACATGCAGTTAATGCAAAACTACAAAATAAAATCAAAGCAAAACGAAGTAGCTGAACTCGATTCATAAAAACTCCGATGATTGCGATCACTGACCAATTATTTTTATTGATTGCACGTCATCGAACTGTGCTCGATAACGTTCACTGCGACGAGTGATATCATTTACCTGCCCTGCCAATTGTCCGCAGGCAGCATCTATATCATCGCCGCGCGTGGTTCTAACAGTTGTGATGTAGCCCTCTTCCATTAATATTTCCTGAAATTTGCGCAATGCGTTATTGCTGACACGTTTATAGTTGGAAAGATTAAATGGATTAAACGGAATCAAATTTATTTTTACCGGAATATTACGCAACAGTTCTGCTAATTCTTTTGCATGATGCGGACGGTCATTCACTTGATCAATCAAGGTATATTCAATGGTAATTTTACGATGGGTATCCGGCATGGCTTCGATATAACGCTTAGCCGAATCCAGCAACATGGCAATCGGATATTTGCGGTTGATTGGCACCAATTCATTACGCAATTCATCATTGGGCGCATGCAAGGAAATCGCGAGACAAGCATCAGTGTATTGACTCAATCGATCCAATTGCGGTACTACACCCGATGTACTCAAAGTCACACGGCGTTTGGAAATGCCATACGCATTGTCGTGCATCATCAGGTTCATTGCATCGACAACATTATCGAAATTCAACAGAGGTTCACCCATGCCCATCATCACCACATTGGTAACCATGCGCGGGCCGGTTCCGCTGAGCTGGCCAAATGATTTCGCCGCAATCCAAACCTGTCCGATAATTTCTGCTGCTGTTAAATCACGATTGAATCCTTGTTTGCCGGTTGCACAAAAACTGCAATCCAACGAGCAACCCACTTGCGAAGAAACACACAAGGTTCCACGATCACCGTCGGGAATATAAACCGTTTCAATCACATTGCCGCCGCTTACACGAATTAAAAATTTACGTGTGCCATCCGCAGAATCAAATTGTTGCACCACTTCCGGCAAACGAATTTCAGCAATATGTTTTAATTTGGATCGCAAATCCTTGCTGACATTGGTCATATCATCAAAGTTGTCAGCACCCAATTGATGGATCCATTTCATGACTTGAATTGCACGAAATTTTTTCTCGCCAATAGATTCAAAAAATGCAACGAGTTTAGCTTCAGGCAGCCCCATCAAATTGATTTTTTCAGGATTGGCTGCAACCGGAGACGATGAATCACTCATCGCAACAGATTGAATATTGGCAGCCATTTGACTCATGTTGATATCCTGAAAAGAATTAACGAACGATCTATTAACGAATAATCACTTGGTGACTGGCAAAGAAATAAGCAATTTCACGCGCAGCAGAAACAGGAGAATCCGAACCGTGAACCGCATTGGAACTAATCTTCGTACCGAACAATGCTCTCAAGGTTCCCGGAGCTGCTTTTGACGGATCTGTCGCCCCCATAATCTCACGATTCAATGCAATCGCATTTTCACCCGATAACACCTGAACCACTACAGGGCCTGATGTCATAAACTCAACCAGACCATCAAAAAATCCCTTACCTTTATGTTCTGCATAAAATCCTTCAGCTTCTGCTTTGCTCAAATGCATCATGCATTGGGCAACAATTTTCAATCCTGCTTTTTCAAAACGATCAACAATCTCACCAATATGGTTATCGCGTACTGCATCCGGCTTAATAATGGATAGGGTTTGTTCAACAGCCATCGGGGGTCTCCACACCGCTTTCAATCGACAAGGACAGGGTTTGTTGGTTCCCGTCCATAAAATTCAAAACCCGCGGATTATACGCAGGTTTGCCCGATTTTGTACGGTCTGAAATCGAAAAACTGACAGAAAATTAAAGGCTTGCAGCTATATCTTGAATTCGTTTCACCATGGATTTAAGGCCATTCCCCCGGGTGGAACTTAAATGCTGGAGCAGATCCAATTGTGTGAAATAGTCAGCTATATCGACAGATTGTATTTCTGCAGGCGTTTTACCATTAAATGCAGCCAGCACTACGGCCAGCAATCCTTTGACGATAAAAGCATCGCTATCCGCCTGAAAATAGAGTCTGCCATCACGATATTCTTCCACCAGCCAAACCTGGCTTTGGCAGCCACGAACCAGCCGGTCTTCGGTGTGCAGCTCTTCAGCCATGGGCGGGAGCTCTTTACCCAGGTCTATGATGTACTTGTATCTTTCTTCCCAGGAATCGAAAAAATCCAGAGTTTCCACTATATCGTCAGCGGTGACATCTATGCCGAATTGGGTCATCAGTAAAACATCCCCGTCGCCAGCTGCGCTTCTTCACTCATCATGTTCCGCGCCCAGGGTGGATCAAACACCAACTCAACTTTTACTGACTTCACGTTAGGCACCTTACGAACCCTGTATTCAACATCACCCACCAACACCGGACCCATACCGCAAGCCGGTGCCGTCAGGGTCATTTGGATATCAACCTGTTTGGATTCCTGATTAATTTTCACAGAGTAGATCAACCCCAGATTCACCAAATCGACCGGAATTTCGGGATCATAAACTGTACCCAGTGCGTACCAAACCTGATCTTCAGAGATTTTGTCGTCCACTGGCTCGGGAAATTCCAACGTCTCGGATTCCAGACCCAACTTGTCAGCATCAGTACCGTCCACACGAACCATTTGTCCGTGATAGGTCAGGGTGTAATTGCCCCCAAGCGACTGGGTGATGGTGACAAAAGTATCTTTGGGAATGGTCAATGGTGTTCCATCCGGCACACGTCGCGCCGGACAATCTTCCAATGCCACCACCATACGTCTTTCGGACATAATTAATTCTCTACACTGAAACTTTCACCACAACCGCAATAATCTTTTACGCGTGGATTTAAAAACTTAAGCTGGCGATTCACACCTTCGGTAACGTAATCAATTTGCGTACCGCCCACCACCGATAAACTTTTTGGATCAACCAATAATTCTGCACCCGACTCCATCGCAATATGCAGATCATCCGGATTCGCCGATTCAACCAAATCGACAACATACATCCAACCGGTACAACCACTTTGCTTCACACTCAAACGCACTGCTTTTGCATCTTTTTTTTCAATTTCACGTTTGAAATGCGCTGCAGCCGCCGCTGTTACTGAAACAGTTTGTTGGTTGGGATTAAAGGTTTCTACTGACATGATGACCCTCCGGTTAAATATTTTCACCCCACCCTAACCCTCCCCTTGGCAAGGGGAGGGAACAGATTTCACTCCGCAACAAAATAAGAAGGGAGTCAAGTCCCTCCCCCTTGCCAAGGG
>CAMLRJ010000305.1 GCA_946482345.1 uncultured Cellvibrio sp. | reverse complement strand
GACTGGCTCTGGCAGCTGCTACATTACATAAACCTTCATTATTATTTTTGGATGAGCCCACTTCGGCAGTTGACCCGGAAAATCGCCGCGAATTTTGGGAAAGATTATTTGATTTAAGTGATGCGGGCACCAGCATTCTGGTATCAACCCACTACATGGATGAAGCCGAACGTTGCCATCGAATTGCGATTTTGGAAACAGGCGAAAAACGTGCAGATGGTAGCCCGGATGAATTAATGCAACAGATGCATGCCGATGTTGTTGAAATTGATGGGCAGGATTTACGTAATGTAAAACGCATTTTATTGCAGCAGCCGAATATTCTTTCAGCGGCGCAAATTGGTTTGCGTTTGCGCGTGCTGATTAAAAAAGACAGCCTGTCGCAATTGGAATCCGTTAAAACATCACAACAATTGCAAATTAATTACGCACTGGTCAGACCAAGCCTTGAGGATGTATTTGTTGCCAACACAGGAGCCGTTTATGCTCAGCATCACTAGAATTGGCGCTATCGTTTTTAAAGAATTAAAACAATTATCACGCGACCGAATTACTTTTGGCATGATTGTGATGATTCCTTTGGTGCAACTTATTTTATTTGGTTATGCCATCAATACTGATGTACGCCATGTACCTGCCGGATTAGTGGATGACAGCCACAGCAGTTTGGCAAGACAATTGGTTCAGGATCTTGAAGCTTCACAAGTTGTCGAATTTCAATATTATTTTTCATCACTGAGCGAAGCAGAAGCGGCAATCACACAAGGAAAAGTCAGCGCAGTTTTATATTTGCCTGATGATTTTAATCGCAGAGTTATTGAAAAAGAACGCGATCCGACAGCAAGGCCCGTTGCACAATGGATCACAGATGCATCTGACCCTATGCTAACCAATGCCATCAAAGGCTTGCGACAAATGCCGATTAGTATTCGCGGTGTTCCTGTCAGTGTTGCACCCACTTCGGTCTATGAAGTCGTCAGTTATTTTAATCCTGAACAACGCAGTGCAGTGAATATAGTTCCGGGATTGATTGCGATTATTCTGACCATGACCATGATTTTATTTACATCCGCTGCCATTGTGCGTGAACGTGAACAAGGCAATATGGAATTTCTGATCACCACACCGGTTAGACCTCTGGAGTTAATGCTCGGAAAAATACTGCCCTATATTTTTATCGGTTTTTTCCAAATGGGAATTATCTTATCACTCGGCCACGTCTTTTTTGCTGTGCCATTACCGGGCGATACTATTTCGTTATTAGTAGTCACTTTGTGTTTTATTCTTGCTAGCCTGGCTTTGGGCTTATTGATTTCCACCAAAGCAAAAACACAATTGCAAGCCATGCAGATGACTGTCTTTATTTTGCTGCCATCCATTTTATTATCCGGATTTATTTTTCCTTACGCAGCTATGCCAAAACCAGCACAATGGATTGCTGAAGCCTTACCCGCTACTCATTTCGTGCGAATGATTCGCGGCGTAGTGTTGCGCGATGCTCACTGGACTGATTTGGGTGGCGATATTTTCTGTTTATTATTATTTGCCGCGCTGGGAATATTGATTGCCACATTAAACTTTAAAAAACGATTGGATTAAGACATAACAAAGGCAGCCAGAGCTGCCTTTGTTGACTGAATATTATTTAACTTATTCACCTATCAATTGCACCGCATCAATTTCATTCCATCCATTAACTGCGTTGGTTGCCAAAGTAATTTTTACTTTTTGGGTTTTATATTGGGTTTTCTCCACCGCAACATTTAACCAGGCAATTTCGTTGTCTGGATAGCTGGTCATATCAGGACCTTGCCAAACATTATGTGAAGTACCTGATTCATCAAATAATTCTACTTTAATAATGGCACCCGGATTAAATGTTTGGCGTATACGAACTTCAGTAGCATTAACAGGTTTGGCGTAATCCAATTCAATCCATTCAATTCCCGCATCGGCTTCTTTTGTCGCCCATGAACTGGAATCATCTGCATGGCGATCAACATTGGGAACACCGGTTGCTTGCATCGGATGATAACTGGCTTGAGGATTATCCAAATTACCGGCATAGCTTGTACTGGCTTTTGCATTCACCGCCCACTGTCCCTTGGGATCATTTTTAATTTCATCTTCTTTCAACGCAAACTCCATTGCTTTGCGTTTTTTGGCAATTTCCGGATCTTCGACAGCTGCCTCAACTTGTGACTGTGGATTGGCTGCTTCTGCAACAATCGATGAAGCCTGTGCAGTATTATTGGGTGCTGCTTCTGCAGGAGTTTCATTTTTTTTACTGCACGCAGTGATGCACAGACTGGATAAGAGAGTAACAAGCAAAAAATGACGACTTAACATAGCGAACTCCTTTGTTGATTGAGAGGGTTTAATTTACCATGAGCAGCGAAAACGTCCGCATTATTCCAAATTATTTGAGATTATCATGTTAAAAGTTGCACTCTGTTCTTATGGCATGTCAGGCAAAGTATTTCATGCGCCATTAATTACCGCTGAACCTGGTATGCAACTGCACAGTATTTTGCAGCGCAATAGTGAATCTGCGCTGAACGATTATCCACAAGTCTCGGTTGTAAAAAGTTTTGATGACATTTTACGGAATCCCCATATTGATGTGGTTGTGGTTAATACTCCCAATGAGTTTCATTACTCAATGACAAAGGCCGCATTGGAAGCGGGCAAGCATGTGGTATTGGAAAAACCTTTTGTCATTAACCTACAAGAAGGCAAGGAATTAATCAGGCTCGCTGATCAACAACAAAAATGTCTCGCCGTTTTCCATAATAAACGATTGGAAACAGATCATTTAACGGTTGCAAAAATTATTCAGTCGCAACAATTGGGCAGAATTGTTGAAGTCGAATGGCATTATGATCGCTATCGAAATAATGTCACACACAAACGCTGGAAGGAAGATAACTTACCCGGCGCAGGCACCTGGTTTGATTTGGGCGTGCACATGGTAGATTCTGTTTTGTGTTTATTCGGTCGCCCGCAAGCCGTTCAAGCCGATATGCGCAGCTTGCGTCGACCTGATGGCTCCACTGATTATTTTAATGTGTGTTTGTATTACGCGGATATGCGTGTGTTGTTGCGATCCAATACGTTTGTTAGCGCCAAAGGTGCGACTGTCAGCCTGCACGGTGACAAGGGATCTTTTCTGAAATTTGGTCAGGATGTACAGGAACAACAAATGATGAAGGGTATTTTGCCAGGCAATCCGCAATGGGCAAAACATGCAGACGACAACTATGGCTTATTGCATTTACAAACAGCACATGGCGTGAGTGCAGAACGAATTGAAAGTGTCACAGGTTGTTACGAAAACTTTTATCGCAATATTGTTCGTCATATTTCTGATAAAGAACCATTGCGTTTCACAGCGCAACAGGCATTATTAGCAGTTGAAGTTCTGCTGGCAGCAGAAGAAAGTCATAAAACCCAAAGAACCGTTTCTTTTTAATTACATTTTTAATTGTTCTTTTTTGATTATCAGGAATTTACTGTGGCTCAAACTCACGATTACGTAAAATGGTTTCGTCACTCAACGCCTTACATTAACCGACACAGTGACAAAACCTTTGTGGTGATGCTTCCCGGCGAAGCCATTACTCATGCCAATTTTCACAACATAGTGCATGACATAGCATTGCTCTGCAGCCTCGATGTCAAACTGGTGTTGGTGCATGGTGCACGACCACAAATTGATGAACGATTGCAATTGGCTGACACTTACAGTCATTTTCATAAAAGAATGCGCATCACTGATAGCGAAAGTTTGCCTTTGGTTATTGAAGCTATTGGTACTGCACGCACAACGCTTGAAGCTGCACTTTCTACAGGCTTGCCCAATTCCCCCATGCATGATGCTGATATGCAAGTCATCAGTGGCAACTTTGTCGTCGCCATGCCTTATGGTGTTATCGATGGAATTGATTTTCAACACACCGGCAAAGTGCGAAAGGTCAACACCCAATCGTTGAAAAGCGTATTGGATACTGGTGCTGTCGTACTGGTTTCACCAATTGGTTATTCACCGACAGGTGAAATTTTTAATTTATCGTTTAGCGAAGTCGCCACGCATATTGCCAGCGCATTGAAGGCTGATAAATTATTGGCCTTCATCGAAGGTGACGGCATAAAAGATTCCGACAGCAATTTAATTCGTCAATTATCGATTAGCGAATGCAAAGATTATCTCGCCAGTCATGGCGAAAAAATGCAACACGATGAACAACAAGCATTAAGTGCTTGTTATCTGAGTTGTTTGCAAGGTGTGCAACGAGCACAATTAATGAGTTACACCACTGACGGTGCACTGCTCACCGAACTTTTTACACGCGATGGACTTGGTACACTGGTGTATTCCGGTTACTACGAACAATTACGCAAAGCAAAAATTGAAGATGTCGCTGGCATTCTCGATTTAATTCGTCCATTGGAAGAAGCCGGAATTTTGGTGAGAAGATCACGTGAATTATTGGAAACCGAAATTCAAAATTTTCACGTCATGGAAAAAGACGGCAGCATAGTCGCCTGTGCAGCACTTTATCCTTATGGTGACATGGGCGAATTATCCTGCGTCGCCACTCACCCCGATTACCGCAACGGCGGCAGAGCCTCCGCTTTACTACAACAAATGGAAGACCACGCCCGCAAAAACGGCATACACAAATTATTTCTACTCACCACCCAAACCGCCCACTGGTTTATCGAACAAGGTTTTGCTGAAGGCAAAATCGAAGATTTACCAATTGCTAAACAAGAGCTTTATAACTATCAGAGGAAGTCGAAGATTTTTGTGAAGAGTTTGGGGTGAAGATGGATCGGAAAACTACTGATATTTACAGCAAATATACCTATGGGCTGTGCATATTTGCTCTGTTATTTATTTTTAGAGTTATTGCCCAACTCTTACAGAAATTTTTCGACCTACCTTTTTTACCAGCTTTTGATGCATGGCAGAGCGGTGCCCTTCCTTACTCTTGGCTGGTTGTAGCCCAGATTATTATCATTGTTGTAATGATTT
>CAMLRJ010000304.1 GCA_946482345.1 uncultured Cellvibrio sp. | reverse complement strand
TTTTCAGCACAACGACGAAATAGATTGCGAAGAGTTTTGGAAGCAATACAACAAACTTCCTATAGTAAATCCAACTAAGTGGAAGTTTTATGAGACGGTATTTGAAGAGAATTATTATCAAATTCTTAGACATCTGAGCTTTGAACTTGAGCGACCGAATACCGTTTTTATAACATTCGGATTTTCATTCGCCGATGAGCACATATTACATCTAGTACAGCGATCACTTTCAAATCCATCTCTCACCGTTTACGTTTGCTGCTTTAATAGGTCTGAGCAGTTGGTTATGAGTGAAAAATTTAAAGACTATCCCAATGTTAAGCTTATAACTACTGAGTCAGTCTTAAATTTTTCAACATTCAACTCGGAAGTATTCACTTTATCAAAAAGCGATGGAACTGCTAATGGATAGCGTTGGAGAGGTTATAGAGGTGCGGGGCGTCAAAATTGTTATTCGTGTTTTTGATGAATCAAACAAGGAAACTCTTTTTTACCTTGGAGAGAAATATAAAGGCATATCAATACGGGAACACGTGACAATACGGCGTGGGTTTAGAAATATAGTTTGCATCGTTGAGGGTGAGTATTTAGATGAAAAGAAACTGAATGAAGAAAAGACTGATTTTATTAGAAAGGTTGAGTTAAAACCAATAGGTTACTTTCAAGAAGGTGAGTTTTTGGAGGGGATAAAATACCTCCCCATGATTAGAGATTCTGTATTCCTCATATCAGAGTCTGAGCTATCCATAATTTATGGACGAAGCCAAGAAGATTTTGTTGTCGGAAAGTTGTTAAAAGAAGGTATCCCTATTTCCCTGTCATGGTCGAAACTGTTTAATACCCATATCGGAATCTTTGGTAATACAGGAAGTGGAAAGTCCAATACATTAACCAATTTATACACAAATTTATTTGAAAAAAAGAAAGCCTGCATAACTGGAAAAAGCCAATTTATAGTTCTCGATTTTAATGGGGAATACACTGGCAACCAGCTTCTCCCGAAGGAGGAGAAAAATGTATATATACTTGATACTAAAACCGACCAAGGCCAGAAGTTTCCACTTTCTGAAGAGGAATTTTGGGATGCGGAGGTTTTCGGCATACTTTTTAAGGCTACAGAAAACACACAAAAACCGTTTTTGTCTAGGGTTGTTAATGGGCGGGATAAATATTTAGACGTGCCTAATAGCCTACAATCTTATACTAAAAAAGTCTTTTCTCGCGCATTAACTTCCGCATCACCAAAAAAGGAATTTTCTGACCTTCTTAGGGTTGTTGCAAAACTAATAGGTGCAACACAGCTAGAAGATCAGCTATCTCGACTTAGCTGGCATGGAAGAAACGAGAACTTTTACCTACCAGGAAATAATCACCTAAATGGTGGTGAAAGCGACTCCACTTATGTTAACTATTTTAAAAATGACATAGACAACATCACGTTACCTGAATTAACGCACTTTGACCAACTAGTTGTACGGATTAACCTCCAGCTAACTAGTGATCTTATTGGTGGGTATGTTCAATTTGACCATATTCAGCCACTTCTCAAAAGAATTGAGTCATCAATTTCTTCGCTGAAAAAAGTAATTACAGTTTCAAATGAACATGATGATCGAATTCTTACTGTCATATCAATGAGAAAAGCAAATCAAGAAACGAAAAAAGTAATTCCATTACTTCTTGCTAAATATTATTACAACAAGCATAAAAATGCTCTCGCAAACCAAAGCCCACCAACAAAAACAATGCACCTCATAATAGATGAGGCTCATAACATTTTATCAGTGCAATCAAATAGAGAGCATGAAAGCTGGAAAGATTATAGGCTCGAACTTTTTGAAGAAATAATCAAAGAAGGTAGAAAGTTTGGTATGTATCTCACTCTTTCCAGTCAACGCCCAGCAGACATTTCTCCAACGATAATGTCGCAATTGCACAACTTCTTCATCCATAGACTGGTAAATGACAGAGATTTATTTTTAATAGAAAATACTGTAAGCACCTTAGACAGCCTGTCGAGAGGCATGATTTCAAACTTGAGTAAAGGATGTTGCATAGTGACAGGGACTTCTTTCGACTTGCCAATGGTAATCCAATTCAACAAGCTTAATACTGAACATCAACCTGACAGCGAAGACGTCGATTTAAATGAGTTATGGCGTGAACCAACTAACGATGAGTAATTTCTAGGGCATTCGGTTGATGTTATAACATGAACATCTTAGAGGTGCCTAGTGCTCCCCTCGACTTGATCTGCCATTATATCTTATTATCTTTGTTTTACCGATGACGGAAGCGTCAGATGATGGCACTAACCTTGCTTTTTAACGGATAGACAATAACCGTCGTTAGCTCCACCAACGACACCTATTAGCCTTTTCAGATCTTGAAAGCCGATCTTGGTCTCAGGGCAATTTCAAATTTGACATGTAAATTTCGCAGTAGAGTGCACAGTTGGTCGTTGTGGACGAATTTGGTGCGCATATATGTTAAATCAAAGGTTGACTGTATGAAGCAACCTTTGAGTACATGGACGACTTCCCATGCTTGTCTTTCCACAACGGTTCTCTTTACAGTTTGATTTACCCCGCTTTTTTAGCTCGACTCCTACACAAAAGATCTTTCATAAATATTACATTTTTTGCCGAAGCACATTTTCCCTCATTAAATTGTGATGCGAGCCGCAAATTTAAGTAATTTCATAAATGAGTGTCGTGCAAATAGTTTCTGTCTATTGTCGAAAAAAAAACGCAAGTTAAGATTATTTAATGCTTATATTTCATAGGCATAGATTAGTAATTTAATTAAAAAATTAAACAAAGTTTCACACACAAGGTACTACCGGCAATGAAAAATACTTATATACAACTCATCAAAAAGGAAGATTTAAATACGGATGACTGTGTTCCTATGATGATCAGTATGTTTTTTGGCGTTGAAATGCAAGTGGCACTGCAATGGTCAAATGAACATCGATACACCGAGCTCATCAAAACACATGTCATGATTGAACAAGGTAAGTCAGAAATGCTTCTCGCAAAAAAACTTTATTGTGGCACGCCTGTTGGCATGATCATCTACACAGAGGCCGATGATCAGCCCATACGCAGGATCGATGCATTAATTGTTGCGCGTCAATATCGAGGTAATGGCATAGGCAGAATTTTGTTACATGCAGCAAAAGGTGGAATGGATTTGCACACATTTGCGCCATCTATGTCGGTGGATTGGTATCTAAAAAATGGATTCAGAAAGTTACTTAAACAGCCGAATAATGGCACTGTTGAAATGACAACCGCGACCCAATACCTGAATGTAAACTTGACCTATCCATTACCAGTATTCGATAAATTGGACTTGCAAATTTTACGCAATTTTAGACAAATGCAATAAATATCCCCTCCCCTTGTAAATTATTTTTACCCTCCCCTCAGGGAGGGTTTTCATCTCCAAGCCTCGATTTTTCATCAGTTTATTCAAATATCGTTATAAGCTAATAAAAAAACAG
The DNA here is from genome assembly GCA_946482345.1 of uncultured Cellvibrio sp. The sequence goes on along the minus strand of CAMLRJ010000304.1, from coordinate 1,531 downwards.
TCTTTTTTGTTTTAAAAATTATTAATTACTATGCCCCTGCCTTCAAAGAAGACTTTTGCAATAAAGCAGGTTGAAAAATGAAACGAGGTATTTGATGAGTCATTCAAACGAAAACTCATTGCACTGGGAGGATGTATTGGCTGAAATCAAACAACAGCTAACACAAATTCAGTTTGGTTCATTGGAAATACAAATCCACAACGGCCAGATAGTGCAAATCGAACGTCGCGAAAAAAAACGCTGGGATAAGGGCGTCAACGCCAAATAGATCACGCGTTAGCAAGTTAAAAAAATCAATTAAAAAACACTGACCGGACCACCGGAAGTGATATGTGAATTCTGGAGATTAACATGTCATTTCACACACAAAGGTCGGTCAACCGATCATTTTTTAAAACTACTATTCATCGTAACCTCGCAATTTTTGTTGCAGCGACAATATCGGCCCCAGCCTTCGCCGGTTTTCCAACTCTCTACGGCAAAATTCATTTAACAGCCAATCAATACGATTTGGAAAAAAATGATTTTGCATTAACCGCACCCGGTGCCACTGGCTATCGTCATCTTGGTGCAACCAATGTCGCCAGTGAATTGGATACGTTTGCATTGGAGAGCACGGGTTCACGCCTGGGTATTCAAGGTGATTTTGATGCGAATGAAAACGTCACTGTTTTTTATCGTGTGGAATATGGCATTGATGTGGACAATGGTACTAACAGCAATGGTCGCGAATTAAGCCAACGAAATATTTTTGGTGGTTTGCGCGGTGATTGGGGTTCCGTCCTGATCGGTAAAAACGATACTCCGCTAAAAACTTTGCAAACCAATAGCGTGTTGCGTAGCGATATAGATCGTTTCAACGATTCACCACTCGGCGACATTGGCACTTATATTGTTGGCGAAAATCGCCCGGACAACGTTATTCAATACACCTCACCGATTTTATTTCGCGGATTGGAAATTAATATCGCTGCAATTAATGCTGAAGAAACCGGTGTGCCGGTGAGCGGAACCAATCAGCAAGATGATAATAATTTTGCATCCGGCAAGTCAGTTTCCATTACTTACGGCAAAGCCAAATGGTTTGTGGGTATTGGTGCTGATTCAAATGTTGCCACAACCGATGCAGTACGTGCTGTCGGTGAAATTACACTGGGCGATGTGAAACTCGGTGCAATTTATCAAACCGCTGAAGCACATGATGATGTCGATTCACTCGGCGGCTTTTCAACTTTCGTTGGCACTAACGGCACCACACTCGGTGCGCAAAACGGATTGAATCCTCTATCTGAATGGGACGGCGCTTCCGGTAATGCATTTAAAGAACAAGACGGTTATGTGTTGAATGCGCAATGGAAAATTGCTGGCCCCTGGCTCGCAAAAATTCAATACGTCAGTTCAACCACTACACCAATCAATGAAGCTTATAGCGATGCCGAATTGGATGGAATCATTTTAGGTGTGGATTACAACTTCAATCCCAACACGCGCGTGTTTTTAACTTACGCAAAAGTGGATGTGAAAGGTGATG
>CAMLRJ010000303.1 GCA_946482345.1 uncultured Cellvibrio sp. | reverse complement strand
ACTGCGGTCGCGATAAGGGCTATTCTTTCCCGGCTCATTAAAATTGCCACGGTAACTGTGCATTTCATCTGCTGACAAATTGCAAACAAATGCTTTGCCATTTTTAATTAAATGAATTGCCCAATCAAAAAGTTGATCGAAGTAATCCGAAGTGTATTTAACTTTTCCGTTCCAGTTAAAACCTAACCACTTCACATCTTCCATAATCGAATTGACGAACTCTTCATTTTCTTTTTCAGGATTGGTGTCATCAAAACGCAGATTACAAACACCACCAAACTCTTCTGCCACTCCAAAATTCAGGCAGATGGATTTGGCATGACCGATATGCAAATAGCCATTAGGTTCAGGCGGGAAACGGGTAACAATTTTCTGGTGTAATCCCGATGCAAGATCTTGCGAAATAATATTTTGGATAAAGTGCATGGGTTTGGCAGAAGGTTTATCTGTTGAATCTGTTGCAGACATAAATCACTCAATAGTCAGGACTTAAAAAATTGTTCGCATTGTAGCGATGATGAGAGTTTTTGGGAAACCAAAACCCCCTCCTAACCACCCCCTTCGCAAGGGGGAGGGGCTTTGCTCCCTTTTTACTACAGAGTGAAATCTGTCCCCTCCCCTTACCAAGGGGAGGGTTAGGGTGGGGTTTAAATTTAAGGCGCAGACCGATAATCGCTTCGACGCTTTAACTGAAACCGTCGAACAGCCGCATTGTGTTCCTGAAGTGTTTCCGAAAATTCGCTGGTGCCATCGCCTTTGGCAACAAAATAAAGTGCGGTACCGGCGGCAGGATGTAAGGCGGCTTCTATCGACGCCAGGCTGGGTATGGCTATAGGTGTTGGCGGCAACCCGGAAATAACATAAGTGTTATAGGCTGTTGGTGTTTGCAAATCGCGGCGGCGGATTTTGCCTTTGTAACTATCACCCATTCCATAGATCACCGTTGGATCAGTTTGCAATCTGATTCCTTGCTGTAAACGCCTGACAAACACACCCGCAATTTGATCACGCTCACTGGCATGACCCGTTTCCTTTTCAATTATGGAGGCCATAATCAAAGCCTCATACGCTGTTTTATATGGCAGATTCTCTGCACGTGTTTTCCATTTTTCATCCAGAACTTGGCGCATTTTATTGTAAGCTTGTCGCAATAAATCAAGATCAGACGTGTTGCGACTGAAAGTATAAGTATCCGGAAAAATCCAGCCTTCCAATTGCTTGTTTTCTATTCCCAATTTTTGGGCGATTTCATTGATGGAAAGATATTGGGAATCGTGTTTGATTTTATCTTTTGCAGTCAGAGCTGCCAAAACCTGTTTTACCGTCCAACCTTCCAGAAAAGTGACCTGATATAGCACCACATCACCTTTATTTAATTTTTCCAATAATCCAACAGGCGTGATACCCCGTTGTAAAAAATATTCACCCTGATGTACTTTGGTTTGTTGTGTGAATTGAGCGTACCATCGCAAAGGTTTTGGATGTGGCATGGCATGTTGTTGTGCAAGTTGATTCAAAACATGTCCGAGAGTCTGGCCTTTTTCAAGTGTGATATAAATGCCATCTTGAGGAATAGACAAAGGTTTTTGCATCCAATCTTGCCAATAAAACCAACCACAAATAACAAGCGCTACCGATATTAATATCAGTGCACAGAATAGTTTTATTATGGTTTTAATCAATTTACGCAATAACATTCTGAAGCAAACCTGCTTGTAAACTACGGGTAATATTGCCAATTGAAAAATCGCGCATTTGATCAGTGTAAATTTTCACTACCGGCCAAATACCGATCACACTATTACAAATAAAAATTTCATCCGCCGAGAGCACATCATCCAATGTTAATAGCGTTTCCTGACTTGTGATTGACACCGATGGCGACAGTGTTTTCATAATATATTCACGCATCACACCGGCAACACCTGCCTGCGACAAATCAGGCGTTAGCAATTTTCCGTTTTTAACCAAAAAAATATTGCTCATGGTCCCTTCAATCAATTGCGCTTTGGTATTGAATAAAAATCCTTCCGCATATTCGTCTTTCCATTCAGCGCGTGCCAATACATTTTCCAGTCGATTAAGATGTTTTAAACCGGCAAGCGGTGAAAAATCTGCTAACCGAAGATCACAAATTCGCACATTTATTCCATCACGCCACTGTTGCTTTAAAAAAGAATGTCCCGGCGACAAGAGTAAACAATAGGTAGGCGATAAATTTTTTTCATATGCATAACCACGAGTTGCAATACCCCGTGTAATTTGTATTTTTAAAATCGCATACTCAAGAGAATCATTTTGATTTAATAAAGCATCAACAAATTGTATTAATTTTTCTTGCTCTAATGGAATAGACAATTTTTCTGCCGTTTTCAATAAACGTTGCAGATGCAAATCCCACAAATGAATTTTATTATGATGAACGTGACAGGTCTCAAAAAAACCATCCCCGTAGGAAAAGCCTCTGTCGAACACAGAGATTTGTCCATTCATTTCACCGTTGATACTGATAATTGGATATTGAGTCATAGCGGAAGTCTAACGAAAAACGCCGAGCAATGCTCGGCGTTTTTCGTGTGGTATTTCAATGAAATCGCTTAAATTTTTCTGAAAACCAATGAACCATTAGTGCCGCCAAACCCGAAGGAGTTGGATAACACAGCTTCTATTTTTCTGGTTTGCGCTGTATGGGGAACCAGGTTGATATCGCAGCCTTCTGCAGGACTGTCCAGATTAATCGTTGGTGGCGCCACCTGGTCACGAATCGCAAGGACACTGAAAATTGCTTCCACTGCACCGGCAGCTCCCAATAAATGGCCAATCATGGATTTGGTTGAACTGACCGCAACCTGCTCAACTGAAGTGCCCATCACCGATTTCACTGCACGACACTCCGCCAGATCGCCCGCTTGCGTGGAAGTACCATGAGCATTGATGTAATTGATCAGATCCAGAGGTATTCCTGCGTCCTGAATGGCGTTACGCATTGAGGCCGCTGCACCCGCTCCGGTTTCGGGTGGAGATGTCATGTGATAAGCATCGCCAGACATACCGAAACCGATCAACTCTGCGTATATATGTGCACCACGTTTTTTGGCATGCTCATATTCTTCAAGAACCAGTACACCGGCGCCATCACCCAGTACAAATCCGTCACGATCTTTATCCCAGGGGCGCGATGCAGCTTGCGGATTGTCATTACGTGTTGATAACGCACGTGCTGCAGCAAATCCCCCCAATCCAAGAGGCGTTGTTGCCATTTCAGCACCCCCGGCAACCATCACATCGGCATCGCCGTATTGAATCATGCGCGATGCGAAACCAATAGCATGTGTTCCGGTGGTGCAAGCTGTCGTCACCGCCACATTGGGGCCTTGTAAACCAAACATAATCGACAGGTTTCCCGAGATCATATTAATGATCGCACTCGGAACAAAAAACGGTGATATGCGACGAGGCCCTTTGTGCTCAAGCGTATGTGCACCTTCTTCAATTGTCCCTATCCCGCCAATACCGGAACCAATTGAAACACCTATTCGACTGCGATTGGCATCGGTTATTTCCAAACCGGAATCGCGAATCGCCTGAATACCGGCAACCATACCGTATTGAATAAAGGGATCCATTTTTTTTGCTTCCTTGGCGGAAAAATAATCATCCACAACCAGATTTTTCACCGAGGCACTGAATTGGGTTGTAAATGCCGATGCATCGAATTGGCTAATGGTCTGAATACCACTTTTTCCGTTGACAATACCTTGCCATGTATCAGCAACTGTGTTGCCCAGGGCAGTAATCATTCCCATACCCGTAACTACAACTCGTCTACGTGACACGGCAAACTCCTCATCAAAATAAAAAATGAACCAAAAGAAAAAGCCGTACTATTGCTAATACGGCTTTTCCTTTTCTAATACAACGTTTCTGAATTTAACAACAACTTGAGAATCAATTACGCCTGGTTGGCGTTAATGTAATCAATTGCTAATTGTACCGTGGTAATTTTTTCTGCTTCCTCGTCAGGAATTTCAGTCTCGAACTCTTCTTCGAGAGCCATTACCAACTCTACGGTATCCAAAGAATCAGCGCCCAGATCTTCGACGAAAGAAGCTTCGTTTTTAACTTCTTCTTCTTTCACACCCAGTTGCTCAGCAACGATCTTTTTTACGCGTTCTTCAATGCTACTCATGATGTTATTTAACCCCTAGGTGGATGGAAGTTCGAAGTGAGAGAAAACAATTAAATCCGGATTCATTTTCACTTCGGTCAAAATCGGACGGCATTTTACATAGAATTTTCCATTCTGGTAATGCTATCGCTAAAAAAACTTTGAAATCTAAAAAATTAACCAGCAAATTCAATGGATTAGATATCAAGACATATACATGCCGCCATTCACATGAATGGTTTCTCCACTGATATATCCCGCTACATCGCTAGCTAAAAATGCAACTACACCCGCAATTTCAGCAGGCGAACCCAATCGACCTAATGGAATTTTTGAGAGCAATTGTTGCTTTTGCTCCTCTGGTAACACTTTGGTCATGTCGGTATCAATAAATCCGGGAGCCACAGTATTAACGGTGATATTTCGTGATCCTACCTCGGCAGCTAATGAACGAGCAAAACCACTCACTCCAGCCTTGGTTGCAGCATAGTTAGCCTGACCGGGATTCCCCATAGAGCCAACGACTGAACTGATATTGATAATACGTCCCCAGCGCGCCTTCATCATGCCACGCAGCACACCCTTGCTGAGACGATACACAGCGCTGAGATTGGTATTGATAACATCAAACCATTCATCATCACTCATTCTCATCAACAAATTGTCTTTGGTAATGCCTGCGTTATTAACCAGAATTGTCGGGGCGCCGAATTCTTCTTGTACTGATTTCAACAAAGCCTCAACTGATTCTGCACTGGTGACATTCAACACTTTTCCCGCACCACGAATACCCTGCTCAGCGAGGCGAGCCGTAATTGCTGCGGCACCGGCTTCACTGGTTGCAGTTCCAATAACCACAGCACCTGCCTTGCCAAGCTGTTCCGC
>CAMLRJ010000302.1 GCA_946482345.1 uncultured Cellvibrio sp. | reverse complement strand
TATTCGAAGGCTTTAAAACGGCCGGAGAAGTTGAACATTTCAGTCAAGCCAGCCAGGTTCGTTACTTTGAACTTCTCGATTTGGTTGAGTCCACTGCTCTGGAGGCGGTTCGTGTTTATCAGGACGTTGCAAGCAACCGTGAGATGGTGAAATTGGCTCGCGATAATTACGCTAAACATCGTCAGGTTTACTCACAAATTGAAGAGCGTGTGCTTTCAGGTGTGGGGCGCCGTGTTGATCTGGAGCAGGTGGCTGGTCGTCTGGCTTTGGCAGAAAGTAATTTGTTAATAGAAGCATCCAATTTACATGATGTCAGCGCACGTTATTTGCGAGTTGTTGGTCAGTTGCCACCTGAATCTTTGCCGGAAATAGAATTAACAAGCAAGCCATTGCCTGATGATGTACGTCAAGCATTGATTCTGGCTTACAAAGGCAATCCCGGTTTTCATGCTGCTGTTAAAAATATTTCTGCAGCCAAGGCGCAAGTGAAAGTTGAGCGTTCGGGATATTATCCAAAAGCAGAACTTCGTGCGCGTCAAAGCACCAGTCGTAATTTAAATGGATTCGATAATCGCGTTGACCCGGATCCTTACGGAGATGAAACCGCCATTGAATTGGCGTTGACCTACAATCTTTATTCCGGTGGCGCCAATCGTGCGGCAGTTCGTCGTTCATTGGAAGAAGTGAATCAAGCAAAAGATTTACGCGACAAAGCCTGTATTGATTTACGACAAACAACACAAATTGCCTACAACGATGCACATCGCATAGAAGAACAATTGATTTCTCTGGATCAACACCGCCGCTCCAGCGATAAAGTCCGTATTGCCTACACCGAACAATTTAATATCGGGCAAAGAACCTTGCTGGATTTACTGGATGCTGAAAATGAATATTTCCAGGCCAGCCGTTCTTACACACAAGCGAATGCCGATTTGGAAATTGCCTATGCACGTACGCTTGCTGCCATGGGCAGATTGTTGCCAAGTGTTGGTGTGGTGCGTGAAGGCATTGATGTATTGCATCAAGACAAAAAGACAGACGGGGTGGTAATCGATGAAATAATTAATGTCACAGAATCTGCATGTCCTGATATCGCACCTGAAGAATTCAATCGTAAGAATTTAATATCTGAATTGATCCCTATATCAACAGACGCACTTTTTGATACCAATAGTTCAAAATTAAAAGCAACAGCAAGCGGTCGCCTTGATGAATTGATCGAAAATATCAAAATCACCAATCGTCTGATAGCGGTTGATGTTGTGGGGCATACGGATAACGCAGGTTCGGACGCAATTAACCTTCCTCTTTCCAAAGCTCGTGCACAGGCTGTACGCGATTATCTGGTATTGAACGGATTGGAATCTGTCCCCATGACGGTCGATGGCAAAGGTGCATCCAGCCCTGTTGCGGATAACAACAGTGAATTGGGGAAAACAGCCAATCGTCGCGTTGAGATTATCGTTTCCCGAAGTGTGGATATGATGGTTTCCAGTCGCTAATTCATTTCACCGAAAAGCGCATCAGATATCGGCTGGTGCGCTTTTTTTATGGGCATTTTTATCTAAATAAAATTTTTATATTCCCGATTGTTTGACTACACTTGGGTAAATTTTGCGATTTTCTACCAGAGTGAAACCATGACTTCGGATGTCCCCATTACTGAAAAAAATACTGTGCCGGAAAGCAGTTTACTGGAGTCTTTGTTAATCGTTGCAAAAGCTCATGGTAGTACAGTAACAAAGGATTCACTAACAGCCGGTTTGCCATTAACCTCAGGCCAATTGACGCCGGGTGTTTTTTCCCGCGCCGCCAAAAGAGCAAATTTATCCAGTAAATGGGTGGATAAGAATTTAACCTCACTTAACCCCGCACTGTTTCCAGCGATTTTGTTACTGCAGGAAAATCAGGCTTGTATTCTTTTATCGATTGATCAACAAACCCAAAAAGCAAAATTGATTTACCCTGATTTGCCGGAATCTTCGGTTGTAATTGCGATTGACGAATTAAATAAACAGTACACAGGTTGGGCAGTTTATGTTCGTCCCATAGAAGGTTTTGATGTTCGCACGGCCGATGTCGTTAAACAGCATCAAGGTCATTGGTTTTGGCAGGTGATCAAGGACTATAAATATTTATATCGCGATGTATTGTTGACAGCATTGCTGATTAATATTTTTGCATTGGCTGCACCACTGTTCACTATGAATATTTATGACCGGGTAGTGCCCAATCAGGCGACAGATACCTTGTGGATTTTATCGATTGGTATGTTGATTGCGATTTGTGCTGATTTGCTGTTGCGCATGATGCGTGCGTGGTTTGTTGAATTGGCGGCGAGTCGTATGGATGTCACCTTGTCTGCCACCATCATGGAACGAGTATTAGGTATGCGTTTATCGCACCGTCCGCAATCGGTTGGATCTTTTGCAGCAGGTTTGCAATCGTTTGAATCCATCCGCCAGTTTGTTAGCTCGGCGACTTTATTGGCTTTGGTTGATTTGCCATTTGTGTTGATATTTTTTGCAGTCATTTTATTAATTTCCTGGCCCTTGGTTTTTCCGATTTTATTCGGTGTCATAGTGATGGTGATTTACACCGCTGCTGTGCAAAAAAAAATGCATCAGTTATCGGATGAATCCATGCAGGCCAGTGCGCAACGCAATGCAATTTTGATCGAAAGTTTAAGTAGCATGGAAACTCTCAAAACCCTGGTTGCGGAAAGTCGTATGCAATCCATCTGGGAAAAAGCGGCGCTGATGGCATCGCATATTGGTGTGAAAATGCGTTTACTTTCCAATTCGGTTTCTACCGGCACACTCTGGCTGCAACAATTTATTTTAATTATGGTCATGATTGCCGGTGTGTATCTGATTGTGAATGGACATTTAACGCAGGGCGGCTTAATTGCTTGTTACATGTTAGCTTCACGCATTATGTCACCGATTGCACAAACAGCCGGTTTGATGATGCAGTATCACTCTGCAGCAACAGCCTTGACTTCACTCAATCAGATTATGGAAAAACCGGTTGAACGACCTGCTGATAGTCAATGGATCAGTCGCCCGCAATTGCGTGGTGCGATTGAATTTAAAAATGTGAATTTTCGTTATGCAGAAGATGATCGCGATGTGTTGCGTTCGATCAGTTTTTCTATTCAGCCAGGCGAACATGTTGCAATTTTGGGGCGTAATGGTTCAGGCAAAACGACGCTTGAAAAATTAATTGCGGGTTTATACCAACCTGAATCAGGAACAGTATTGATTGATGGAATTGATATTCGTCAAATTGATCCCGCTGAATTGCGTCGCAATATTGGTTATGTTGCACAGGAAGTGGATTTATTTTTTGGCAGCCTGCGCGACAACATTGCTATGGGAATGCCGCAAGCATCGGATGAAAAAATTCTTGAAGCGGTGCGCATGAGTGGCTTAACCGATTTTGTTAATCAACATCCTCTGGGCATGGCCATGCCTGTGGGTGAGCATGGAAAATTATTATCCGGTGGACAACGCCAGTCAGTCACATTAGCGCGTGCATTATTGATTGATCCACCCATTTTATTAATGGATGAACCCACAGGTTCCATGGATCACACCAGTGAAGAAGAATGTAAACGTCGTATTGCAGAATTTGCAAAGGGTAAAACTCTGGTGGTGATTACGCATCGCACATCATTATTGGAATTAGTGAACCGCATTATTGTGATGGATGCTGGAAAAGTTGTGGCGGATGGACCAAAAGAACAAGTTGTTGAAGCCTTGCGTCAGGGGCGCATAGGGAGAGCTTCCTGATGACTGAAAAAAATTCCTATCAAAAAAACGCCTATCAATTGTGGTTTGAAAAAATCGGTCGCTTGCTGGATAAGCTGGGAATTCCTGCGAGTCGTATTATTGAAAAAGCGTTTGCACGATGGTTAGCATTTAAAACGAACGATCAACGCGATTGGGTAACAGAAGCAGATTGGGCAAAGTTACAGCAGGAACCTGTACGTGCGCGTTTATTATTGCGTGCAATTGCCTGGATTATGTTGGCTTTATTTATATGGGCAGCATTTGCGTCGATTGATGAAGTCGCGCGCGGTGAAGGTAAAGTGATTCCTTCTTCACAACTGCAAGTCATTCAATCATTTGATGGCGGTGTGGTTGAAGCCGTTTTTGTCAAAGAAGGTCAGGTAGTGAATAAGGGTGATTTGTTATTGCGTATCGATCCCACACGTTTTATTGCGACTTATCGTGAAAATCGTGCGGAGTATTTATCACTGCAAACACGAGCCGCCAGATTGGGCGCTTTAACCTCCAATACTGAATTTCAATTACCAAAAGGTATTGAAGAAGAATCACCGGATATTGCCATGCATGAGCGCAACTTATACATGTCCAATCGAAAAGAATTGGATGAACAACTCAGTATTGCCAAAAGCCAGTTAACTCAAAGAGAAGAAGAATTAAATGAAGTGCGCGCAAAATTAACGCAAGTTTCGCGTGCATTGGAATTGGCGCAACAGGAATTAAATGTCACCAAACCTTTGTTGGCCAGTGGTGCTATTTCTGAAGTTGAAATTTTGCGATTGGAAGGTGACGTATCCAATGCCAGCGGTGAAAAAGAACAGGCATTGGCACAAGAACAACGTTTGCTTTCAGCGATTGAAGAATCAAAAAGTAAATTGCGTGAAACCGAATTATTAGTGACTAACAAATGGCGTACTGAATTATCAGAAGTGTTGGGAAAAATTGCATCTCTCAGTGAAAGTGGAACGGGGCTTGCGGATAAAATCAAATATTCTGAAATACGCTCACCGGTTCGCGGAACAGTACAGCGTGTTTTTACCAATACGGTTGGCGGTGTTGTACAACCGGGTCGCGAAGTGATTGAAATGGTTCCGCTTGATGACCAATTAATTGTTGAAGCAAAAGTATCGCCAAAAGATATTGCATTTTTGCACCCGGATCAGGAAGCGATTGTAAAATTTACTGCTTATGATTTTGTCATTTACGGTGGCTTAAAAGGTAAAGTTGAACACATCAGTGCCGATACGATTACCGATGAAAAAGATCGTACTTATTACA
>CAMLRJ010000301.1 GCA_946482345.1 uncultured Cellvibrio sp. | reverse complement strand
ATTTTCGCGATACCCCCAAACCCATTCATTATTTTCGTAACATTTATCCGTTGTAATATTCACAATCGATTTGAGTCGGGAACATTTTCGGGCCGCTTCAAAAACGCTGACCGTACCCATCACATTGGTGGAATAGGTTTCAACCGGATCAACATAAGAAAAACGCACCAATGGCTGTGCTGCCATGTGAATCACAATATCCGGATTAAAATTTTTCATGGAGCTGGCAAGTTTTTCCATATCGCGGATATCACCGATTTCACTGTCGATGTGCGATGCAATTTTTGCAGCATCAAACAGTGACGGATGAGTCGGCGCCGCCAATGCATAACCTTTGACTTCGGCCCCCAATTGCTTCAGCCACAAACTGAGCCAACCGCCTTTGAAACCTGTATGTCCGGTAACAAAAACTTTTTTATTTTTCCAAAAAGTGGAATCAATTTTTAACAAGATGCTCTCCAATATTTGAAGACTTTATGGCCAGGTTTTCCAAGGCGCTTTTCCTGCACCCCACAACTCTTCCAGATATACTTTGTCGCGCAGGGTATCCATGGGTTGCCAGAAGCCATCGTGATGATAAGCCATCAAATCACCCTGCTCCGCCAATTTCATCAACGGATATTGTTCCCACACGGTTTGATCATTTTCGATGAGATCAATCACTTTTGGAGACAATACAAAAAATCCACCGTTAATGACCGCACCATCACCGCGCGGCTTTTCTTTAAAACTATTGACCTGATTACCTTTCAATTCGATGGATCCAAAACGTCCGGGCGGATAAGTGGAAGTGAGTGTTGCCAATTTTCCATGTTCCATATGAAATTTAACGGTTTCCGCAATATTCACATCACTCACGCCGTCACCGTAAGTTAAACAAAAGGCTTTTTCATCTTTGACATAATCGCGGATACGTTTGATACGACCACCGGTCATGGAAGTATCACCGGTATCCACCAATGTCACTTTCCAGGGTTCGGCGCGTTGGTTATGTACATGCATTTGATTCGCTGACATATCGAAAGTGATGTCCGACATGTGCAAAAAATAATTCGCAAAATATTCTTTAATTACATATCCCTTGTAGCCACAACAAATAATAAAATCATGAATACCATAATGTGAATACATTTTCATGATGTGCCACAAAATCGGTTTACCGCCAATTTCCACCATGGGTTTTGGACGAACGGAAGTTTCTTCGCTGAGACGGGTACCTAACCCGCCCGCCAAAATTACTGCTTTCATTGTGGCTCCTGTTTTTATATAAAAAGTAAAATAAAGTTATGAACTGACAAATGCATCCGATAAAAAATTACGCGCCCCCAAACCTTTGGTTGCAAATAAACGATTGGCTGAATCAATCATTTGCGGCGAACCACACGCATAGACAACACAATCATCCATTTGCGGATGCGCATTTATCACTTGATCTTGCACGTAACCGCGTAAACCTTGCCATGATTCATCCGCACGACTTAATACCGGAAAAAATTCAAACGCAATATTGTTTGCCTGTGGCTGCCAATAAATATCATCCGGTGTACGCCCACCCCAATAAATTGACAAGCGTTTTCCATCAAGCAATTCCGGTTTTTGATCCAGATATTCCAACAAGGATTTAATCGGCGCCATGCCAGTTCCTGTTGCCAAAAAAATAATCTGCGATTGTGGTTTGTCACGCAAACAAAATGTCCCGTGTGGCCCTTCAATTCGCAACAAGTCATTCGCTTTGGCATTTTCAAACCAATAGCGGCTCATTTTTCCATTTTCCACTTTGCGGATATGCAATTCGATTTTGCCACCCTGCACAAAATAATTGGCAATCGAATAACTGCGACGCAAATTATCCGGCCCCATCACATCAATGTATTGACCGGATATTATTTTCAACGAATTATTCGGGGGTAATCGCAATAGAATACGAATCACATCCTTTGATAAGAGCTCTGTTGAATCAATACGCGCAGGCAAAGTCAATCTCTGCAGCCCGGCCAAATCCCCCAGATCTTCAATATCCAATGAGGTGTCTGCAGTTATTTGACGGCAGCAGGTCAATATATAGCCCGCCGCTTGTTGTTCGGAATCCAATGCGGGTTCAGCTTGTTTGATCAGTGTAGAACCACTCAATACCTGTGCTTTGCAAACACCGCATTTTCCGGTACGGCAACTGTGCTCCAGCATCAATCCCGCTGCCATGGCAGCATCGAGAATAGTCTCATCCGGCTTGCAGGAAAACTGACGGCTATTGGCAAGGACAACCTGATACATACAAACAACAACTCAAACAGAATTAAAAATTAATACGTTCTTTTTCAACCACCAGAGGGCGTTTTTTGGCATAGGTATGAACAGACCCCAGGTACTCTCCCAGAATCCCCACGAAAAACAATTGTACTGATGAAAAAAAGAAAATACCGATAACAACAGGTGCAAGACCCAGAGAAAACGAATTCCAGAAAATCAATTTCAACACAAAATAAATAAAAGCAGCAAACAAACTCAGAACTGAAATCAAAAAACCCATCATGGTCGCAATGCGCAATGGTACCAACGAATGAGAAATAATCCCCAACATGCCAATATCATATAAAGTGAAGAAATTATTCTTGGTAATACCACGAACCCGGATTGGTTGGTCGTAAGGAATTTTGTAAATTTGCAAACCAATTTCTGCAACCAGGCCACGGAAATAAGGGTAAGGATCTTCTATTTTGCGTAAATGGTCGATCACTTCCCTATCATACAAACCAAAGCCTGTGAAATTATCGATCAGCTCAATATTGGATAAACGATTCACTGTCTTGTAGTAGAGTTTGCGGATATTAAACATCAGCGAAGATTCTTCACTGGTTTTTTTAGTGCCAACAACCGTTTTAAATCCTTCCTCCCACTTCTGGATAAAAGTGGGCAGCATGGAAGCCGGGTCCTGAAGGTCGGCAACAAACAACACCACCGCATCACCTTGTGCTTGCAACAATGCATGGTAGGGTGATTTGATGTGGCCAAAATTGCGGGCGTTTAAAATCACTTTGATGCGTTTATCGCCGGACGCCATCTCACGCAACAGGGACGCCGTGCTATCAGTAGATGCGTTATCAATAAAAATGTGTTCATACTCGTATTTTCCCTGATACTGCGCAAACACTTCCCTAATCACCCGCGCGCATTCCTGAACATTATCTTCTTCGTTATAACACGGGGTGACAACACTGATTAATTTCATGATTTACCTGTTAAAAACCCAATATTTATTGAATACAAATGAAGCTGCTGCTGAAGGTATTATCGCCAATCCACCGCCAACATAAGCATTCGCTCCCAGCCATATAAATAGTTTGATAAGGAGCAAATTAATAAAGTACACCAGCACATACACCAACACGAATTTAAAGAATAAAGTGTATTTAAAATGGTTAAATACCAGTTTACCTATGGAGTGAAAGTTAAACACAATTCCACATAGCGTGGATATCACGAGTGCGATGTCATAAGACAGCCCAAGATAAATCATCAGGGCGTAAATTGAATAACCAAATAAAGTATTAATTACGCCGACTACAACAAATTTTTTAATTTGAATATGCACAGAGTTTCAACTTTAATACCGGATCCAGGCACCTTATTTTTTTATAGTTTCTCGATGTTTTCTTGCTTCTTGATATTTTATTGTGTCTTGCTGGCTGGTCAGGGTGGCCAGTGACAGTCAGATCCTTATCCAAACCCTGTAACACCATGCCGGGCGCGCGGGATGATACAACCCGGTGTACAGCTTGTACATTAGCAGAAAGAAACATCCAATATATTTATGAATCAGGTTGCAAAATTGATCTTTGACTGCAAGTCTTTGATGAAATAATGAAACAGCGTCGTCCTGTGTAACTTTTTTTCACACTCATCAACATACCGAATCACCCCGATTCAATTTTGCGAGGCGGGTCAAAATTGACAGGCTGGATTCCCGCTCTTTGCTTGCGCCCCCTTGTGTCAATCAGCAACATCCTTTAGTCTTCCGGCCGCATATTGAGAATAATGAAACCCCGTACCTAACCCACTTTTTCAGGTCATCATTCCAACAACATTAATTGGATGATGCAGGAATTGCAGGGAATAAGTCTTGCTGGAATTGGCGCAAAAGACCGAATTTGACGCAGATGTTAATGAAGTAATGACGTAAAATTGCAGGTTTCTCACATACTACAGGCTCAATCCCGGTTTAATGTTGAATCGCTCAAGTGATGTTTGGTTTATTCGGCTCAAAATTCGGAATCCATTTATAAAATGCCAAAAATAATTATTATAATTCCCGCTTACAATGAAAAAGAAAACATACGCAATGTGATTCTCTCCCTTAAAGAGAAGCGCCCTGATGTTGATTGTGTTGTTATTAATGACGCATCTACCGACAGCACACAAAAAGAAGCGGAATCCACCGGACAAGCCTACGTCATACAATTGCCAGCCAATTTAGGTATTGGTGGTGCCGTACAAACCGGATTCAAATTTGCCGTTGAAAATAACTACGATTATGCCGTGCAATTTGATGGTGATGGTCAGCACTTACCGGAAGAATTGGAAAAAATACTTTCACCCGTGATGCAAGGTGAATGTGATGCTTGCATAGGTTCCCGATTTCTGGATGATACGGATGAAGGATTTAAATCCTCAATATCCCGACGGTTTGGTATTCGTTTTTTCAAACACCTGAACAAATTTCTGATCAATCAGGCCATCTCTGACAGTACGTCAGGTTTTCGAGCTTACAACAAAAAAACCATCGCTTTTCTAGCCCGATATTACCCTACCGATTACCCCGAGCCTGAAACCATAGTGTTGCTGGGTAAAAACAATTTCATCATCAAGGAAACCTCTGTATTGATGCAAGAACGGCAAGGCGGGCAGTCATCCATTTCCGGATTCAAACCTGTTTACTACATGATTAAAGTGAGCCTGGCGATGTTAATGGCTGCCATCAGAAAAAAAATAGACAGAGAAACCTATGAATAACCTCTTAACATTTTTTACCAATAACCGCCTATCAATACTGGCAATTGCGGGTAGTTTGATGGTGTTATTTTTCATTTTGAAATTA
>CAMLRJ010000300.1 GCA_946482345.1 uncultured Cellvibrio sp. | reverse complement strand
ATTTTACCGGTGAGCTTGAGGATACGCTCGGTGGTGGTGGTTTTACCGGCGTCCACGTGGGCGAAAATACCGATATTTCTGTAAGTTGATAAGTCAGCAGACATAGGACTCTTTCCGTAACAGGTTATGTAAAAAGGGTAGGTTAGAAAATAGCGGCGCAATATACAGTAAGTTGATCAAAATTGCCCTAGGGAAAAGGAGTTTATTCCTATTGTTTTGCAATTTGAGGTCAGATTTCGGAGTTTTGGCGGGCAAAACGGCTAATAAAGGAAGTAAGAGCCGTTTTGTTTCCTGTGTTCATGAAATAGATTATTGCCGTTCGATAATATCCAAAGGGCGAACTTCTATTGAACCCAGAGTTGCCAGTGGCATTTTTGAAGCAACCGATACGGCTTCATTAAAATCCCGTGCCTGAATAACAAAAAAACCACTCAGGTGCTCCGGTGTATACATAAAAGGTCCGTTGGTTGATGTCAGTTCACCATTCCAGTTTCTAACCGTAATGGCATCACCCGGAGCCTTCAACGGCTCTGACATAATATAGTGACCACTTTCAATCAATTGATCATCATAATCCAGCATCGCATTAATAAATCCATCCCGTTGTGCCTGAGTCATTACCAAAAATTTTGTGTCATCAAGATAAATTAAAAACATAAATTTCATACCAGTCTCCAAATGTTGAATTTCATTTATTGTCGAAGAAAGCTTTTGGCTTTCGACAAATATGAAGGTGAAGAACTGTAAATGCTTTTTTCGGAGTGGGTATAAATCCGATTTGCATCTTTTCGCTTGACTTGGTTTCCATGGAAACTATAATGTTGTAAAAAGTTTCCATGGAAACCAATATGGCAGATAAAAAAATTACCTCGAAAAAATCAGATCAACCTAATCCGCTGGATGCCCACATAGGGTTTTGGATGCGCTTTGTGTCTAATCATGTTTCGGCCAGTTTTGAAAAGCGCTTGGTGGCGAAAGGGATCAGTGTGACTGAGTGGGTGGCTTTGCGAACTTTATTTGATGGCGAGCAGACTTCCCATGCGAGCATGATTGATGCATTGGGAATGACGAAAAGCGCTGCATCAAAAGTGATTGCCCGATTGGAAGAAAAAGGATTGGTTGAACGAAGTTACACAGATGAAAGCGCCAAAACCCAAGTGTTGACACTGACCAAAAAAGGCCAGCAGCTAGTACCGCAATTGGCTTTCATAGCTGATGAAAATGATGATTTTTATTTCGGGCATTTGAGCCAGGAAGCACGTGAAAATTTGTTAACTCTTTTGCGTGACCTGGTAATTACTCATCAACTTAAACAAATTCCTGTAAATTAATTATTCGGAGCTATTATGCAAACCACACGTCAAATTATCGAACAATGCGCAGCTGCATCTAACAATGGCACAGCCAATTTTGGCGAAATTGTAAAAGCCTTGATGGGTGCAGGCGTTGAATCCTATTACGCAGATTATCGCGCGCAACGCACAACTTATTATTTACCCTCCGGTGAAGTTCATACGCTGGATTTACCCAGTGACAATTCAATCGCTGAAAATTTTAATGCAGATGGAATAAAAGCAGCAATTCGCGGCGCACAACGCGGCGAAGTGATGTACCCGGAATTTAAAAAATTATCACAAGCAGCAGGTTGCATAGGTTACATGGTTTGGATTGCAGGCCACCATGTCACTTATTTCGGTCGTCGAGGTGAAATGCATGTTGAGCATTTTCCTTCGGCAAAGTAACTGGATTTATGCTAATACTTAACTGCTGGTTGGCCACTTTGTTGGCCGGTTCGTTTTTCTGTATCTATTTGATTCTTAATAATTATTTTTATTCCTTGGCTGGGTTTTTGTTTAATTTTGGCCGGTTGGTGCGTTCGCTTTGTGTAATAGGGTGTAATTGATGGGGCGAGCTGATACTGCTATGGTCGCAATGCCTTTGCTGAAGTAAGAGACTGATTTTGCTCTTGGCCTCGCATTTATGCGGAATAATCGTTTGCATTTGAGTGGCAATCAATATGTTTATATTTGAATGCAAACCAGAAAGCGGTCCTGTAAGGGCATCTATAAAAATTGGTTTAATGCTGCTCTTGATTTTCGTCGCAACCTATTCTCGCGCCGACTCTAATCTCACGGATGACGAAATTGCTGCAGTGCTAATTCAAGAATCTATCAGGAATTATTCTGGCAATTGTCCATGCCCTTATAATTTAATGAAAAATGGAAGGCGTTGCGGTGGTCATAGTACTTTCCTGTATCGCAGGATTTGGCTCTGATAGGAGAGTTTGCAGAAAATAGTGGAGTGATAAAAGGAACCTTAGATTTAGTAGCCCTATGTAATTCCACAATACTGCAAAACTTTTTTAGGCAATTATACGTACCTAAGACTGGATTTAAATTTTATGGAAAAGGCGGAAGGATATTGGAAGGCAACCGAATTCTTAAAGATCTGAACACCTAATCACGATATACACAGTGACGGATCTTCCGTTGCGCTTCGCATCCAATAAAAACCTAATGATTGTGGTCAGGGCAAAATTAAATGTCCACTCTTAGCCGAAAGCTAACTTTCTGTTTAATTCAAATAGTGATTTTTTTAGAATATATCAAGCCCTGGTATTGTGCTGCGCTTCATGTGAGCTACGAAATGAAAAGAGTATCAGTTGATGCCCTTATTTGAGATGCAATTTATTCCAATTATTTTAGCCATTTTTTTAATTTTTTCTTCGCTTTTTCGTGAGTCAAAATGCGTCCTTCTAAAATTGCCTGCTCACCTTTTGCTATTCCTTCCAGAAGTTTAATGCGCTTTACCAGATACTCATAATTGGTGTCAGTTTTCATTAGAAATACCTCGAGGTAATTACTGTCATAGTGGTGCTAAGTTTTGGCAAACGCAAAATTAAAAACATCCCCCGCATTGCGCTATGCTTCATACGGGCTACAAATTGAAAAGGGCATCAACTGATATCAACCGATGCCCTTTTCAATTACACAATTTATTCCATATATGCATCAAGCGGTGGGCAAGAGCACACCAAATTTCTATCGCCGTACACATTATCAATACGATTCACTGCGGGCCAAACTTTATGGTTTTTTTAACCAGCTTTTGCTAACTACTTGTCGTTAGTAAAGCGATATTGTAGTAATTGTTTTTTGAAAATTATTGGATCCCATGATCTCATTCCCATCATGCCACAGTTTGATTTCTGAAATTCCTTGGCCAAAAAATGAATCTGTAAGTTTTTCTTGGAAATGAATATATCCAGAATCGTCAATTTCGTACACATCCACTCCTTTTGATTTTTCATTTCCATAGACGTACGGAGAATTAACGACGAATAAATAGTTTCCTCGAATTAAAGGTGAGGCGTATGCAGAGGCTCCAGATAGTTGAGATGTGATATTTTCTCTTAATGAAAGCTCTCCAGTAGTAGTGTTTCTAGATAAATTTATGAGAGCAAGGTTTGTGTATTCTCCTTTGAATATGTTCGGTTGCCAACCTGAGTACCCTTTAATTGTCATGAACATAGAGTCACCATTTTCCGAGAAGATTAGGTCACTAGCATCTGAAATTCCATCCAGCTTTGCGTCGTCAGGTATTGAGTTGTCCCCTGCAAACATATAAGGATCTACATAAGATCCTAAGAGATTAGGAAATCCGTTATTGCTTAAATCAAAAACATTCATAATTCCCCAGTATTTTGTAATTGTATATAGGAATTTGCCGTCTGGTGAGACTGCAATCGGACCAATATTATTAATTCGAACATCCGTGACATACTCGTCACTTAATGTTACGGAGGATTCAAGTAACAAGCTGCCGGTAGTTGCATCTCTTGAATAATGTGCAACTACAGGAGTAACTTCGTAATGTGTAAGAAAGGAAAATCTTCGACTCTCTATAACATACAGAGCCTTTCCGTCTTCAGAAAAAATTGATGTCGAAGTGTTTTCTATACCATCGTTGTTGTTGGTATTAACTATGTCGACTCTGCTTCCTTCAGGAATGACTGATCCATCTTCATTAACCAAAAATAAATGGATGGCATCATCTGTAACTAAGTATAAATGTTTATTCTCAGGCGCTAGTATTAATTTTTGCGGATATTCAAAGCCTTTCAATTTTCCAAGCAAGGAATACTGGCTTACAAGTATGAGTTTTCCATCTTTCTTAGAAAAGGTGGAGATGGTTTCCGTGTCAGAATCAATTGAAAAGGTAAATGTTGAGTTTTTATTTGTTGTTGAGTTAATTATTTTATTTAATCCGGTTATGCCTGAAAAATCAGCGCGGATTTGACATTTAACTGAGTTGTTTTCTTTTGTGTACTCAATAAGTGAAGGTCCTCCTCCTAGAAACTTAGATAATTTATTGCTGTAATAACTGTTTCTAAAAGATGAAAATCCATTGTGATATGGGCAATCGGATTGACTAAACTCTTTGATATTTGCTTCTGAGTCGACCTCAAAATACTTAAATTGTCCTTTTACCTTAGATCGTCCTGTTTGCCAGTGTGCGAGAGCTTCTCCACTTTGTGTCATCTCAAAACTGTCTGCCCAATCCTCAAAGTCTGAATTTTCAATGCTATCAATGCGTTCAAACGAGTTTGCTTGTTGACGTTTAAATGATTGAATTGTGTGGTCTAATGTCACTAAAACGTTTCCGTTATGAGATATCTTGAACCACGGAACGTTAATTAAAACTGGATTTGGAGTAAATGATATATCTGCGGTCCAAGTAATCGATCCATCGAGCTCAATTGCATATTCTGATATCTTTCCTCGCTCCATCCATACATATAACTTAGAGTCATTTGTATCCCAGCGGAGTGTATAGAAGTTTGGAAGTTTAGTTGGCAGTTCTTTAAAGTCGAAAAATGAACTTTCGGAGTATTTAAGTGAAAAAACATTCCCTTGGTCGTAAATTAGGATTACATTTTTACCTTCGATGAAATTAATGCTTGAGTTAGGGGAAGCTTTTGGAGTTGTAAACTGACTAACAATTTCAAAAGTTTTTTCGTTTAATTCATTTATTTTATAAGCAGTAAATGTCGAGTTGAAGTCGAAAGTATATAGGTAGTTGTCTTCAGCGTGGATATAGT
>CAMLRJ010000299.1 GCA_946482345.1 uncultured Cellvibrio sp. | reverse complement strand
TACTGCACCAGTACTTTTATTCACACAATGGATTGTGATTTATGAAGCGTCTTTGCGCGCAATGGGGCATACGACCATGCCTCTGGTTGCAGGTATATTGGCAGCAGTGGTTAATATCATCATGAATTATGCGCTGATTAATGGTCATTGGGGATTTCCCGCTTTGGGTGTTGCCGGTGCAGCTTGGGCCACTTTAATTTCACGTTGTTTGCAAACTTTGTTGATTGTAAGTTGGGTGTATTTTTCAAAACAAATTTTTGCATTGCATTTTTCACAATGGCGACAAGCAAAAGATAAACAACACATTCGTCGTTATCTGCAGTTCTCAACGCCTTTGGTAGCAAACTATGCAATCTGGGCTGTTGGCAATTCTCTTTATCATTTGGTGACAGGATTTGCAGGCACACAAGCACTTGCTGTCATGGGTGTCATAGTGCCGGTTGAAAGTGCTTTCTTTGCATTATTTGTTGGTTTGGCTAATGCATCAGCAGTGTTAGTGGGGCGAGAGTTAGGTGCTGGCAATATGCAATCAGCCTGGGATTTACATCGATTTTTTGATCGAATAACTTATATATTACTGATTATTTTTTGTGTGTCTCTATGGTTTTTGCGCCCACAGATAATTAACCTGTTTGATCAATTGGATGAAGAATCCAAGCAATTATTAATGCAAACATTAAATATTTTTTGCCTGTTAGTGTTTTTAAAAATCATCAACATGATGCGCATAATTGGTGTTTTACGTGCAGGTGGCGATAATAAATTTACCTTGATTACTGACACAATAGTGATGTGGGGTTTCGGCATCCCGATTTACGTCACTGCGGTATTTTTTGGGAATTTTTCGTTTGTGTATTTATATCTATTAATGTATTTGGAAGATGCACTGAAATTTATACCCGTGATCAGGCGTGTTGTCAGTCGCAAATGGATGAACAATCTGACAACACCTTGATCAATATCTATTGGGGGTAAGAATTTTTATTGATTGCGTACATCACTCACAAATGTTGGCAAACTCCATGCGCCACCGGCAGCTACCAGTTTGCACATGCCGGAAGTTGTTATTTCGCTTTGCGCAAATTGTTTGCCGTCCCACACCCAGGAATCAAAAGACATACAGTCGCCGTATCCGCGACCTTTGTCTGATTTGGAAATAACTCCCTTCTCGTAGTAATCTCCTGAATCAGTAACAATCACTGCATTATGTGGAGCCTGTTGATTGATAACCCAATAACCATAACCTGTATTGTAAGCACCCTGCCAGCATCTTACCGATACTAACCATTTCGTTGCCGTCAGCTGGTAAGCATTGAATTCCGTATATTCGCTTTCAAAAAAATCACTGCAATCATCTTTGTTAATGGATTTTTTTAAAGCAGTAATTAATATCGCTTGCTCAGCATCGTCGGGTTTTTTATCGATGGTAGCTGCCGCAAAAATAACAGGCGCTGGCAATGCAGGTAATACATGCTTGTCATCTTTAGAGCCTTTTTTTACCAAGGCACCTTTTGTGTCCAGACGTCCTTGAAACTCATCCATTTTTAGCAATACTGCCGCTGCTCCTTGATCTGACAGATGCCATGTTTGTGACTCGCTGATAAATTGAATATCGCTCGTTTGCAACAAAGCTTTAAGTAAGGCGTTAACGTGTAATTCTGATAATGGAATAACCGAGCTATTTGGATCAATGCTGATAAATCCGATAGATTTATTATTGATTTTCATCTCGACAGAAGGAGGCAATGCAGCTTCCATTTCACCAATCATCAATTCTCCAATGACCGTCTGTTTTGCACCTGCTTTGCGAGTTAATAAAACAGAAATCGTTAGTTCGTCGTCATCGCTTTGATAGCCAGCCATTCTGCAGGTGCGGGTATTGTCACAAGCAATTTCCCAATCACCGTGCGCAAAATAAATTCCGGGAATGGTGTTGGCAATCGCACTATGAATTGCAATCAAGCTTAAAATACTAAGCAGCAGCAATGGAGTTTTCATCGATATTCCCTGTTGTTAATGACTCAACTTATCCCGAAACATAAAAAACACTGCACCTAATAAACAAAGCCCTGCCCACAGATAATCCCACTTCAATGGTTCTTTTAAATAAAATAATGCGAAAGGAACGAAAACACTGAGGGTGATCACTTCTTGTAAAATTTTTAATTGGCCGACAGACATGACTGTATAACCAATTCGATTGGCGGGGACCTGTAATAAATATTCGAAGAGGGCGATGCCCCAGCTGACGAAGGCGGCGATTATCCAGGGCTTGTGATTAAGCTCTTTCAGGTGCGCGTACCAAGCGAAAGTCATAAAAATGTTGCTGCAAAATAGTAAACCGATTGCGATGAGTGATGCCTGCATCAGGTGTTCTCCTGTTCCATTTTTTTACCGACAAAATAACTGGAAATGCTGCTGAGAATCATGGCAGCTAATAACAGCCACAGGAATTGTTGTATTAAGGGATCGCTAAACAATTGGCTGTGTACTTCCAAATAAAGCCGTTTAATATCAATTGAAAAAGTTTGCGTGATCATTTTATTGATGATGGATTGTGTTATGGAAATCAAACGAACCATCAACAGAATCAGCAGGATGGATGTCGGTATGATGAACATCAGTGCGCGTTGTTTTTTACCCAGTGCCCATAAACCGGCGCCGGGAAATATCAGTAATGAAAAAATGAATGCGCGTGTAGATGGTTTCATGATTATTCTTCCACTAATTGTTCAAGTCGATAAAACCCGTTTTGGTTTTCACTTAATAGATCTACTGCAAAAGGTAAAGTTTCCTCCATGGCTTTCCATAATGTCCAGGGTGGATTGATGGCTATTATGCCACTGGCGGTCATACCCGATTCCATCGAATCCGGTGCAATTGCCAATTCATAAAGTTGAATATTGCGAATGCCGGATTTAATCAATGATTTTTCCATTTCGTCAATGCGTGAACGCAATACAACCGGGTACCAAAGTAAATAAGTCCCTGTTGCAAAACGTTTATGTGCTTTGATCAGGTTTGCTACCACGGATTGGTAATCCTGTTTTACTTCATAGGAAGGATCAATCAATACCAGTGCGCGTCTGTCGGGTGGAGGCAGCAGGGACAACAAAGATTGCGTGCCGTCTTCATTGAGCGTGTGTACATTTTTTTGTGGCCGGAACAGTTGTTGTAATGAACGGAAATCGGCGGGATGCAACTCGTGCAGGAAAAGCTGGTCTATCTTGCGTAAAAACGCTTGTGCCAGCAAGGGAGAGCCGGGATACAGATGAGTTTCCTGATGATTTAATGCTGACACTTGTTTGGTGTAGGCTGACAATGCACCCGGTAAGGAGTTTGTTTGCCAAAGGCGACCAATGCCGCCAGCAAATTCCGAATTTTTTCGCGCTTCGGAAGAGTTCAGTGAATAGATGCCAGCACCTGCGTGAGTGTCTATAATGCGTAAACTTTTTGGTTTTTGCGTCATATACTCAAGGCAATGAATGTAGATGCTGTGTTTTAGCAAATCTGCAAAATTGCCTGCGTGAAAACTGTGGCGATAGCTTAGCATTGAGTTGCTCGATGATTGCGGATGTGTGTGCATTATAACAAGCTGGTTTTCTACTACTACTTAAAATCCAACTTTAATTTGAGAATCTGAATTGATCGTTAATCGTTGTATTTGTTTGTTGGCATTATTGAGCTGCATCAGTGGATCAGTTTTGGCGGCAACACCTGAGATCAATATTCGAGGTGGAATTGCTTCGTTACGTGAAAATATTTTGCACAGACTGAGTATCACGGAAGAAAAATGCAAAGCCCCCGCGTGGCGATTAAATACCCATCTGGATGCTGCAGAAGCCGAGATTGAACAGGCAGCAAAAGCGCTGGGATATTATCGTTTGACCTTTGAATCAAAATTAATGCGCAATAATGATTGCTGGTCTCTGGAAATTCAGCTGACCCCCGGCGAGCCTGTTCGTGTTAAAGAATTGCGAATTGATATTATGGGCGATGGTCGGCTTGACCCAATGTTTCAAAATCTTTACGACAAACCCGGCATCAAAATAGGCAGTCGCTTCCATCATGGAAAATATGAAAGCCTGAAAACGCGATTTGAATCATTGGCAACTGCCAGAGGATATTTTGATGCGCAATTCGCACTTTCGCGTGTGCTGATTAATGAATCAGAAAATTCAGCTATTATCGAACTGACCTATGATACGGGCAAACGCTACCGTCTTGGAAAAATCGAAATAGAACAAGATACTTTGCATGACGAATTCGTTCAGCGCTATTTAACCATTCGCCGTGATGATGACTACGATACAGACAAATTACTTGAAACCAAAAATTTATATAATGCCAGCAATTATTTTGGTTCTACCAATATCACGCCCAATCTGGAAGATAAAAAAGATCAACAAGTTGATATTCATATCAAACTGGATAAACGCAAGCGTCATGAATATTCTCTGGGTGGTGGATATGCCACCGATACCGGGCCCAGAGTGTTATTAGGTTTCGAAGACAGGTATATCAATAAAAGCGGCCATTTTTTTAATGCAGATGTGTCCGCATCGGAAACCAAAAAAGAAGCCCAGGCCGTGTATACCATTCCTCTGCAGAAACCGGCATTTGAATTTTTAAAAATATCGACAGGTTATGAAAAAGAAGAAACGGAATCCAGTTTCAGTCGAAAAAGAACTATTGGTACCAGCTACACTTATTATCAAAAAACCAAATGGCTGCAAACTTATGCCGTCAATTATGAGCATGAAGATTCTATTGTGGGCGATCAGCCGCTGATAATTACTGATTTAATCATTCCATCATGGACTATATCGCGTATCAAAACCGGAGCGGCAGCTTATCCGTTGCAGGGGTGGTCATTGGTTTCGCGCCTATCCGGTTCGCCAAGTTCATTAGGTTCTGATTTTAGTTTTGTGCAGTGGGATACACGCTTGAAACATATTTGGGGCGGTGATTACGGACGATTAATTTTACGTGGACATTTAGGCATAACCGAAACAGTGGATATTGATGAGTTGCCAGCATCAGTGCGTTATTTTACTGGTGGTGATGCCAGCGTGCGTGGTTATGATTATGAATCTCTCGGTGCTACTGAAAAAAATGC
>CAMLRJ010000298.1 GCA_946482345.1 uncultured Cellvibrio sp. | reverse complement strand
TTGGAGTAATTTGTCAGCTGTTTCACACACTGTTAGATCTGGAATGTTAGACAACTTTGTATATGTGTCGATAGGGGCGTTGATAAACGCTTGCTCCGTAGGAAGCAATCGAGACTTAAATTCTGATTTCGCAAAAGAAACAATTTCGACAGATAGAGTTTCGCCAACCACTAGTAAAGGCGTGGATGTTTTGATAATTGTTACATCAACCTTTTTCCCGGATAATTTCCATTTACTAATAAATAGACCTTTATCGTATTGATTTTCGTTGTTGTAACTTGTGCCTAGCGTGCATTTCATACCGTCTGGAGTGAAAGTAACGACCGAAAGTTGGAATCCATGAGGTGTGATTTCGTTTTGAGTCCAAGTTCCAACTAGTAGTTCTTCGTTGAAAGCTAAATCATCAGTGTCTTTGCCTTTTGATGGTTCACAAGACATTAAAAATAATGCAATTAGCAATAGATATATCCGATTATGAAAATTCATGAGTGCACTCCTGCATTTAACATTTTAATAAACAGCACCGACTATATATTTACAAGCCCATAAAATCTTGCACTGCATTCCCATTTTTATTCCACAAAACAAAAAAATCACTTCGCATCCAACTTATAATTAATCGCCAACCCAAAACTGCGTGGTGGGTTATACAATCCTCGCGGTACATCTAGAAACGATATAGAGCGTTGGCGGAGGTTGGTTTCGTCGGTGATATTTTTTACCCATAAAGAAATATCCCAGTCGGAATTTATGTTGATGCCTAAACGGGCATTCGCAGTAAAGTAATCGGGGATGGTGTTGTCCGCGTTGTTATTGGCGTTGGAGAAATAATCGTCGGTGTAGCCGTAATTGATGTGCCCATAAATCTCTGTTTGTTGAAACAAAGGTCTGCTGTAATCGATAGCGACAAAATAAGTATGCTCGGGTGCATAAGGAAGGTAATGATCATCGTAATTAGCTCCCGATGCGTTTTTAAACTCATCAAATCGCGCTTGGGTAAATGCTGTATTGATGCTCACACTCAAGTGTTCAGTCAGCAGTGATGTGATATCCAGTTCAATGCCTTTGGTGGTTACTTTTCCGGCATTGGTCAATAACAAAATGGTTCCGGACGATTGGGTTTGCACGAATTGGAATATTTGAAAATCATCGAACTTGGTAACAAAACCGGCGAGATTTATTTTGAGTCGTTGATCGAAAAATGCTGATTTTGCTCCCAGCTCATAATTGATAGCGTATTCCGGATCAAACTGAAAATTTTCCAGTGTGGGAATAAAATCTGCATTCCATCCGCCACTCTTGTAACCGCGCGCAACACTGGTGTAAAGCAATACATCCGGATTCAGCTGAAAGTTAATACCTGCTTTTGGCAGCGGTTCATTAAATGCTTTTTTATTTTTCAGATGATCAACATCAATAAATGCACTGGTGCTATCGATACTGGAATAATCAATGTCTTTGGTTTCACGCACATAGCGAATGCCGCCAGTCAAACTCCACTGCGAATTAATGTAGTAATTTCCGTGTATAAACACAGAAGCAGATTGCACCTCTGCTGTAGCGGGTGTTTGCACCGATGCATTGGGTACTGGAAACAATGCGCCCGTCATCGCACGGCGTTGGGTTGAAATCTCCTGATCCAATAAATAAACACCCATAACATAATCACCTCTGTCGCCTTTCGGCGAGGCCAATCTAAGTTCCTGACTGAACTGATCACTTTTTTCATCAAACACACTGTATGCAATATCCAGTGGAGAATAATCTTCTTCACTGAGCTCGCTGAATTCAGCGGTGCGAATACCTGTGATTGATGTCCAGCGATAATCTTGCGGTGTGTCGTAAATGGCTTCAATAGTTGTGCCTTTCAATTCCCGCTGCTCATATTCATTGGCATCATGCGCAACTACAAATGGCTCCGGTGCCAGTGTAAATCCATTAAAGTCGCCATTGGCAAGAGCTTCGGCGTTAGTGGATTGATCATCATCTTTTAAATAATCAAATCCAACATCCAACATAAAATTTTCAACACCGACGTAGCGAAATTTCAATTTTGCTACATCACGCTGAATACCTTGTAGATCACGATTGAGTGTGATGTTATCGATGTAACCATCTTGTTCTGTAGCGCCCAGTAATAAACTGGCAAAAAAATCGGAAGTAATGGGGAGATTTATTTTTCCAGTGAGTGAACGCAAATTATAATTGCCGACATTACTGAGTAACTCAGCACCAAAAGTTTCTTCAGGCTTTTGCGTAATAATATTAATTGCACCTGCCAGCGCATTGGTGCCTGCCAAAGTGCCTTGTGGCCCGCGCAAGACTTCAATGTGTGCAACATCCAATAAACTTTGATCAAAACTGGAAGAGCGCCCGGTCAACACACCATCAATATAAACTGCAACGCGAGCGTTGATGCCTATATTTCGCGAATAATCGCCGACACCGCGTATTGCAATTTCGCCGCGCGTATTTCTATCGCCTCGTCCGAAATTGATATTGGGAATTGCCGATTCCATTTCTGTTAATGAATTTGCACCCACTTGCGTGATAAATTTTTCATCGTAAATACCCATCGCAATTGGAATGGTCTGCGCACTTTCGTCGCGCATTTGTGCGGTAACAACCAACTCTTCCAACTCAGTATTTTTGGTATTTTGTGACCAGGCGATTGAACTATAAGTTGTGGTAATAAAAACGCTTGTAAACCAAAAACCACCAGGAAGTATTTTTCTCATCATTATCTTCATGAATAATTGGCTCAATAAAGTAGTGAATATTTTTTAATGTGGGGATCAGGCATTGCGCGAATATGCCTGCAAGATATTTTGCAGTCCCTTCATAGTTAAAGGCTTTTCAAGAAAATCATTAAAACCTTTGGCCAATAATCCTGATTGATTGGCACCCAGAGGCAAACTGGTCAGGCCGATAATAATCGTTTCATCGCTAACACGCGTGCGCAACGCGATGGTTGCCTGTTCTCCATTCATCTTCGGCATATGCAAATCCATGAGGATCAAATCATATTTTTTTTGTTCGCATTTGCGAATGGCCTCCAATCCATTATCTGCAAAATCCACCTGATAATGCGGGGCAAGTAAACTCTCACCAATATCGCGGTGAACAACTTCATCATCGACTAATAAAATTGTCTTTATGGGGAGAGTCCTTATAGCTGCAGTTATTGCTGCATCACCCGTTGGGTAAGAACTGAAACTGTTTACTGTGTGCAGAACTGACTCGGATAATAAATTTATTTTTTTCTGCGCTACATCCAGATTTGACATCATGATCTCCGGCGCACTGATCAGCGCATCAATCACTTTTTTATCATCAGGCAATAGATGCGCCAAATCGGGTGAGTCGGCCAATGTTTTGATCAACTGTGGTAGATAGGATGCCAGCAACCTGGCTTTCATTTTGGCAATCAGCAGCGGAGTCGCAAGGTCATGAAACAGTGTCTCGGTGCTATCTGATTCCGGGGTGGTTTTTCTTGTTTCTGTCATTAGCTGCTGACCCTGATTTTTTTAATCGTGACGCTATTAGTGTGGCAATGTCAATTAATTCACATCATTCAATCACTTCGTCATGAAGATTTAAAGTGTTGTTTTAGACCGCATATTTTTTGAGCATAATGGAATTGACGTCAAGTTCAAGTGAGGGATGTCACCTATACTATTTATATGGCACTTAAATCATCATTTGTGATTTTTCGTGTTCATATCTCACAAATTTAATCTGCACTTAGCCAAGAGGTATCCTATGTTAACTAATGTCGTTCAAATCCCACAAAAAACACAAAGTGATTATTATAGTGTGATAGCAAAAGGGCCAATGCTAGACCGGGTGTATTCAATGCGTTATAAAAGCTATAGTGCAGAGGGATATATCGAAGAAAATTCTTCTTTAAAATTTATTGATGAATATGATGACAAACCAAACAGTACTTGTTTTCTTTTGTATCATCAAAATAAAGCAGTAGGCTCAATGCGAACCTGTGTATATGATTCCAACAAGCGTTTAGCAGTTCCTGTTATGGAAGTTTTTGATGAAGAAATTAGAAATACTATTGGTTACGACAGCACATTTGTGGAAGTTAATAAGTTTGTAATAGATCCCTCTTTTCAACGCAGAGGCGGAGTGGAAGCGCGCATGATACTCGTAGGAACTGTTGTAGAAGAAGCTATTCGAAGAGGGTCATCAACTATTGTCATAGCCGTTAGGCCAGCGCATGTGCGGTTTTACAAAATGTTTGGTTGTCATCAGATATCGGATGCGAAATCATATCCACACTTAAGTTTTAAAACAGTGTTGATGGCATGTACCGATATTCAATGGTCAAGAAATTTCATTAGAAGCAAAGTTGATGTGATAGAGAAATACGATGATCCAGTACTTAATTACGGCAATTATTGATATCGTCGTCGGGATTCTGGCTTTTTCCAAAAAAGACAATCCCGCAGCCAAAGCTCTTGCGTTCACTGTGTTCAGCTTGGGCGTTTGGTCGCTCGAGCTTTACTTGCTAACCGTGATAAAGAACGTTGATATTTTGAATGTTCTTTTTCACGTCACTCGCTGGGGCATGTTTTTTATACCTGCAACCTTCGCATTTTTAACCTGGAGGTTGATTGGAAGTCGCTCGCAAAAATTTAGAAACTGGGTTGTTATTCCGGGTTTTGTTGTAAGCATATTGCTCTCGTTTGCAAACACATTTATTTTTCCTTCTACATTAAAAGAAGTGGATGGTGGGTATTTGCCAAACACAGACGCAATTTTTTATTTGTTTTTAATCAGTTTTATTTGGTCTTTTATTGGTTCTATTGGAATAGTGTTCGCCTCCTATAACTCATCATCCAACAGAGAAAAACAAAGATTAAAATGGTTATTCATCACACTCTGTGTGAGCTTTTCCGGTGGTGTGCTCGGCATTACGTCCATGCCAAGTGAATTTTATCTGTCAAGATTCGTCGGCTCTATAACCAATGTTGTTTTCGTCGCTTTATTATTTTATTCAACAATTCAACACAATCTAATGGACTTCAGACTGGCACTCAGTGTCGGCCTGACAAAATCAATTTTACTGGGCTTCTTTATTTGGCTGTATTTTGTGGTGACGTCTGTAG
>CAMLRJ010000297.1 GCA_946482345.1 uncultured Cellvibrio sp. | reverse complement strand
AGGCTTTGTATTGGCTCGGTTTTTTCTTGCACACCATTAAATTGAATTTATCCCGAATGGCTGCGCCTTCATTTTGGTTGATAGGCAATGCCTGACCGCCCGAGGGGAAGCTTTTGCTTTTACCCAGAAAAA
Organism: uncultured Cellvibrio sp.; assembly: GCA_946482345.1. The sequence goes on along the minus strand of CAMLRJ010000297.1, from coordinate 5,006 downwards.
TACGCGATACGTCATCTTCTGTGAGCAGACTCGCGCCAACGGATGGATGAACAATAACAACCAGATCAGCCGAACATAGACTGGAGACTGTCAAAACGAATGCTGCAGCCAGTGATTTAATAATAGTTTTCATTAATAGTCGCTCCTTTAAAACACGGCTTGTAAGGCAACGGAAAAAACTTTCTGCTCGCCTTTCACGTCATCGACATCATCGAACTGAAACTTGAGTGCAGTACCTGAAGTGAGATCCCATCGAGTGCCGAAACTTAATACTTCCCGATCCACATCGCGTGCCGCTGCAATAGCATCAAGAGTTCCAATTAGCTGTGCGGTTGCAGTGCTGGCAGGAATACCGGCGGAAAGTGCGGCTATTTCATCGTCTGCTTTGGAGCTGGTCACATGAAACAGGAAGTCGCCCAGTCGTACACCCAACATTAAATAGTCGCGTATATTTTTGGAGAGCAGGGATTGATCCACTTCAAATTCAACGTGTTCTGCAGCGGCAACAAATAGACCTGTATCGATGTTGAGACCGATTTGTGCAAAGCTGGCTTTGTCATCATCAATCGTAATTCGTGGTACCAGATAATCGAAGTCAGGGCTGGCCATCAATTGCGTCACGAAACCATCCAGCTCGGCACTGAAAATATCCACTGTCAGATCGACCTGATGATAGGCTGCGCGAAGGTTCCACCAGTCTCTGCCAATAGTAGCGGCAACACCCATTTGGTTGCGCAGGCTGGCATTACCCTGGGTTCCATCTTCAAAACTGAAATCGGAATCCAGACTGCCGAAATAGGCTTGAAAGCTGGCATCAAAACTACCGAGAGGTGCTGTTACATAGTAATCAACGCCTTCTACGTTGTTGAATGGCAGGTAGTAGACTTCATTGGGGGCGCTGATCCAGGGATAGGAATAACCCACATCCAGATAATCAGAATACATGTACAGGGGGGTTCGCAAACGACCTACCCGTACTTTGCCGTTATCAGTAGCCTGCCAGGACAAATAAGCCCACTCTGCATCCACCTGATAATCTTTTTCGCTACGTGCAATTAATTGCACAGTTGCCGTAATTTTTTCATTCACCTGACCTGTGAACTGCAAGCCCAAAAGGTTGCGATCAAACGTGAGGTCTTCGTCACTGTAACCATCGTAGGAAACGCTGGATTCATCATCTACCATTCCGCCACCCACGGATAAAAATCCGGAGATGTTCACATCGGATGCTATCGCCCAGGGCGTAAACATCATGCAAGCAACAGCCAATGATAGGCCGCACTTTTTGTTGTTAAATAATCTCATCAAATAGTTTCTCCTGGAGTTTACCGTGATTTTGTTTAACGCATTGAATAGGTAGCTTTGACTTCAGCCACAGAATTTTTTGGTTGCTTATCGCTTGGCAGATTGCATTTCCGCCAGGATTTTTTTCGCTTTGGCATTTCCCTGAGCAGCTGCTTTTTTGAACCAGTCTTTGGCAAAGGCTGTATTTTTGGTGGCGCCTTTACCTGAAAAATACATGTAACCGACAACAAACTGGGCTTCGTCATAACCTTGCTGTGCTGCTTTCAAATACCAGTTAAACGCTGCTTTGGAGTTCTGGCGCACGCCCATACCCTGATCCAGCATGTAACCCAACATGAATTGGGCATAACGATTGTCGGCTTGTGCTGCTTGATCGAACAGAGCAAATGCGCGCGGATAATCCTGCTCAACAAATTGTCCATCCATCAATAAATAGGCGAGGGAATATTGTGCATCGACATGGCCTGCCTCTGCCGCCTGTTGATACCACTTGACTGCTTGTGTGACATCTTTTTTGTCGCCATCACCTTGATACAGGAGTTTGGCCAATTGATATTGAGCCTGTGCATCACCCTTGGCTGCTACTTGCTCCAGCCAGCCGATTGCACCGGCAGTATTTCCTTCAGTTAAACAGAGTTGCACCAGTTCCATTTGCGCTTTGGTATTACCTTGATTGGCCGCTTGCTCAAACCAGTGCTGTGCCTCGGCAAGATCTTTCCCGGTGTTTTCACCGGTCAGATAGAGTTGTGCCAATTCCATTTGTGCTTGCTCATCGCCACCGACTGCTGCTTTCTTCAGTGATGTCAGTCCAAGTTGAATGTCCGGTTCAACGCCTTCACCTTTGAGATACATATTGCCCAACTCACGGCTTGCGGGCGCAAAACCTTGACTGGCCGCTTTCTTGAACCAACCCAGCGCGCGCCCGGCATCTGCGGGCATGCCGTAGCCGTTTTTTTGCATCAAGCCCATGTAATAGCGAGCCTCTGCATTGCCAACAGTTGCCAGAGGTTTGAATTCTTGCAGGGCTTGATCATATTTTTGTTTGTTGAAGGCTTTGATCCCGTCATTCAGGGTTGCAAAAACCGAAGAGCTTATAAGCAGACAGAAGAGTAGGAGAAACTGTTTCATAATCATAAAACCAGTAAGAATATTCAAGCCAGGTGCATTGAAAAGGCAGGCGCGCGATCCTAGCGTAGTTTTATATAAAAGCATCATTGGTTTTACTTATGGTTAAGCATACATCCATTTGGTTTGCTGGCGCCGAATTCATTTGCAGTGAGGCCCAACAAGAAATCCGGCTTTGGCAGCTGATAAATGGGTGTTTTCAGTATTCACAAATGGCTAAAATGCCAGCCCAGTCATTTGGGCGTATTTATTAGGAAAACACAATGAAGCCGTTTTTGCGTTTTTACCTGACAGTTTCCACTGTCAGCATGTTGATCTGTGGGTGTGCCAGCCAGCCGGTGGATCATGCGGAAGATCTCAAAAAGCTTCAGGCGGCCACAACAGAAAACAGTGCGCAAGGAAAAAAAGTAGAGCAGCGTCAGGACGAAATGTTGGTGCAATTGCAGCAGTTACAAACACTTCTTGCAGAACAAAAAGCTTTATTGGAAGCCAGGCCCCAGGTAGTCGAAAAAATTACACGCATTGCTTGCCCACCGGCTGTTGTGCAAAGCGGGCCTGTTGCCAAACCAAAAGAGCAACCCAATACCGACAAATTAATTATAGGTCTGCGTGAAAATATATTGCTGACGGGCGTTAATCTGGTGATGTCCGCAAAAATAAGTCCACAGTTAAATCATTCCATTCTCGATGCACGCAATATACAAATGTTTGAGCGTAACAGCGAAGAGTGGGTGAGATTCACACTCTATAACCCTGAAAATAATGAGCCTCATGTATTGGAGCGAAAACTCCAGGGTTTTCAAAATATTCAGGGCGCCAATAAAACCACTGAACGTAGACCTTTGGTTGAAATTCGTTTTGCGCTTGGCAAATTAAAACAAAAAGGACAATTCGTGTTGGCAGACAGAAGTCATTCGGATTTTCGTATGTTAGTGGGCCGTAATTTGTTGCGTGATGTGATGTTGGTGGATGTCAGTGGCGAAAATCTGATTCCCGTTGTTCGCGAAGAAAAAAAAGAAACTGAAAACCAAAATAAAAAAGAATAAATATTGGCAACAATCACCTTCCGATCCTATTGAAAGCAATCCCGATATTTTTTGGAATTTCCTGAATGAAAAAAACATCACGTGCGCCGTTTTACACCATCATTGCAATGTTAATGTTAGGCGGATTGATTACTGCCTGGATGCGCCATGTGCATATGGAAATTCCCCTGACACCCGGTGTTGAAAAACCTGTGTGGTTGATTGAAGCCAGAATTGATTTTGAAGTAACAGGCGAAGTGGTTAATGCGCCTGCATCTACTCTTGCACCTGAAGCTACAGAACGTGAAGCCGTCGTTGTGCGTGAACCCGTAGCAGTTACTGTGCGCCTGGGTTTGCCGGATAATCCTCCGGGATATCGCAGCTTCAGTGAACAGGCGGCAGCGCCAGGTTATGGTTATTCTGTGGTAACAGAAAATGGCGTACGTCGCGGTGAGTGGTCAAAACGTGAAGTGCTCGGCCCACAAACGATCTATTACAAAACTCAATTTATTGATACACCTGCAGAAGAAAATGAGCCTGAGGATTTAATTGAAGTTCCGCAGGCAGAACACGTTGATTGGGATGGCTCATCGCAAGAAACCGCTGCAGAGCAAGTGTTGGAAACCGCTTGGGCAAAATCCAGTAGTGCGCAAAGTTTGGCTCGCGAGTTAATCAAAATTTTTACTTCCAAAGATATAGATCAAAATGCGGCGCTGTTATTGGCCGCAGAAACCGATAAATCAGCATTGCTCGAAAAATTATTGAATCAAGCCAGAATTCCCGCACGTCCTGCATTGGGTTTGTATTTACAGGATGCGCGACGCCATCAAAGTTTGACTCGCCTTGTACAGGTATTTGATGGCAAGGATTGGGTTTTATTTAATCCCTACACCGGCGAGCAAGGCGTGCCTAAAAATTTATTATTGTGGCACACAGGTGGCACATCGATATTGGATGTTGCCGGCGGCACTCGCTCACGCGTCAGTTTTTCGATGATTCATCAAACTGTACCTGCATTGGATTTGGTTGCAGCACAAAAGAAAGAAAGTCTGTTCAGCATCCTGAGTATTCAGCATTTGCCGATTGAAGAGCAAAGCATGTTCAAGTTGTTATTGTTGTTGCCGATTGGTGCGTTGGTAGTTGTGTTTATGCGCATCATTATTGGTTTAAAAACCTCCGGTACTTTTATGCCAATTTTGATTGCCATGGCATTTTTGCAAACTTCATTGGTGTTGGGTGTCGCCAGTTTTGTATTGGTGGTTGCAATGGGATTGGTCTTGCGTACTTATTTATCGCGACTCAATTTATTATTAATTTCAAGAATTGCGACACTGGTGGTTTTGGTTATTTTTATTATTTCGGCGTTGAGTTTGATTGGTTATCAAATGGGTTTCAACACTGGTATGACGATTACGTTTTTCCCGATGATTATTATTGCCTGGACTATCGAGCGTATGTCGATTCTGTGGGAAGAAGAAGGCCCGAAAGAAGTTATGATTCAGGGCGGTGGTAGTTTGTTGGTGGCGGTGCTTGCGTATATGTTGATGCAAT
>CAMLRJ010000296.1 GCA_946482345.1 uncultured Cellvibrio sp. | reverse complement strand
ATAGAGTCAGTGGTGCTCGTGTCGGATTGACGCAGGACAATACTCCGGCAGTTAATATCAATCTGGATAAACAGGGTGGTGACAAAATGTATTTCACCACCAATAAAAATATCGGCCGTCCTATGGGTATTTTGTTTATCGAATATAAAAACCGCACAGAAATTGTCAAAAATGCGGCGGGCGAAGATGTTGAAAAAAATGTCCAGTATGTTGAAAAGAAAGTTATCAATGAAGCGACCATTCAGGGAGCTTTCGGTCCCAGTTTCCAAATTACCGGCTTGAATGAACGTGAAGCGGCTGAATTGGCGTTGTTGTTACGCGCTGGCGCATTGGCTGCTCCCATGCATTTTGTGGAAGAGCGGGTAATAGGACCATCACTCGGAGCAGAAAATATTGCCAAAGGTGTTGATGCAACCTTGTGGGGGTTCTTTTTGGTTGTGTTGTTTATGCTGGGTGCTTACAAAGTGTTTGGTTTGTTTGCCAATATTGCACTGGCAATCAACTTGTTAATGATGATGACTATATTGTCGATTTTCGGTGCAACATTAACATTACCTGGTATCGCAGGAATTGTATTGACCATTGGTATGGCGGTTGATGCCAACGTGTTGATTCATTCGCGTATTCGTGAAGAATTAAAAAATGGTGCATCTCCTCAACAGGCAATTTATTCCGGTTATGAAAGAGCCTACATCACAATTCTTGATGCAAACCTGACCACCCTGATTATCGGTATTATTCTTTTCATCATAGGCACCGGGCCAATTAAAGGCTTTTCGATTACCTTGATGGTAGGAATATTGACCACGCTTTATACCTCTGTGACTTGTAGCCGTGCGCTTGCCAATCTGGTTTATGGTAGCCGCAAAAATCTGCAAAAAATTCATATTTAAGAGACGAATACCATGGCTAAGGAATTACGAATTATTGATTTTATGGGTGTAAGGCATTACACCTCTGCAATATCTATTTTGTTTGTGGTTATTTCTGTTGTTGCGTTGGCTGTTAAAGGTCTGAATTTTGGTTTGGATTTTACAGGTGGAACCCAGATAGAAATTCAGCTTAACAAAACAGCTGATCTTGATCAGGTTCGATCTGTGCTGGCTCAGGAAAATATCAAAAACCCGGTGGTGCTTTTGTTTGGTTCTGATCAGGAAGTTATGATTCGTACACAGGATCAAATGATTGAAAAGGCCAAAGAAAAATTGATCGCCCAATTGACAGCGATCAATCCGCAAATAACGCTTGATGCGGTAGAAAGGCCGGGGCGTACACATGATGGTTACGCCAGTGCGTTGGTTATCAGTAATACAACCGCTGAAGTTCTTCAACAGAAGGCGGTTTTTTCGAGTGAGTACGGTCGTGTTGCCTATGAAACGCGCGATGGAAAGTTATTGGTAATTGTTGAAAAGCCAATCGAAACGGTTTACTTGACCCAGCTTATTCATGCTATTGAAAAGGCAACTGATTCCGAAATCAAATTGCTCAGCAGTGAATTCGTCGGCCCTCAAATTGGTGATGAATTACGTGATCAGGGTGGCCTTGGCATGCTCGCTGCGTTTGCTTTGGTATTTTTATATGTTGCAGTTCAGTTCCAATGGAAATTTTCGGTCGGTGCCATTATTGGTTTGGTGCACGACGTTGTGATCACACTGGGAATTTTTGCTATTTTTCAATGGGATTTTGATTTAACTGTATTGGCCGCAATTCTTGCGCTGATCGGTTATTCGATTAACGATACTATCGTTATTTACGACCGTATTCGTGAAAATTTCAGGGTGTTGAGAAAAATGCATCCGCATGAAGTGATCAACATTTCAATCACCCAAACATTGGGTCGAACCATAATGACGTCCATGACTGTTTATATAGTGTTGATTTGTCTTTATTTCATTGCAGGTGAGACATTACAGGGTTTTTCGTTGGCATTGGTTATTGGCATAATTGTGGGTACTTATTCGTCTGTTTATATTTGTGCGAATATCACAGCAGCCTTGGGAATCACCAAAGAAGATCTTATGCCGAAGCTTCCGGAAAATTCTGAAGCTGACAGTATGCCTTGATAGCAATATTTGATTTCTTAGCAGCGCCAATCGGCGCTGTTTTGTTTTTATGGGTGTAAAATTTATTGCCGGAGTTCACAAGCCAATCGGATTGGTTTATCGTCTGATCCAATCCAAAAACCAAAATAAGAATTGCTACTATGTATGACCCGATTATCTTCAGTCGCAGTATTGTTGAAAGCGATGACATAGAGTTGTTGCGATCTACAATCAAACGTTTCCAGCGCATTTTTAATGGCACTGGTTATGGCTTTTGGGAATGGAATCTGGATACACAGCATATCGAATGGTCAGGTGGTTTTTGGGAAAGATTGGGTTATGGCCCTGAAGATTTAACTGATATCAGCGATGCAAATAAAGTCATCAGTTATATGCATCCGGATGATCGTGATTATGCAATTAATGCAGCACGTGTTCATCTGCGCGATGGCAAGCAACTCGACATCACCTATCGCATAAGAACGAAACAGGGCGAATATATTTGGACACAAGTTCGCGCTGATTCTTTGCGCGATGAATCCGGGCACGCTTATATAATGTCCGGAATTAATTTTGATATCACGGACATCAAAAAAGTTGAATCGGCATTGCGTGATAGTGAAGCCAGACAAATCCGTATAGTACAAGCGTCAAATGATGGTATTTGGGAATGGTATCCCAATCGTGGCGGATTCCATTTTTCACATCGCTGTTGGGAACTGTTAGGGTACAGCGATATAGATGATGTGGTGACAAATGGTGAAGACAAATTAAAAGTGTGGCGCACGCACATTTATCCGGAAGACTTGCATAAGTTTGATAATGCATTAAGCGATCACATCACTGCGCATGCACCTTTCGACGTTGAGTACAGACTGGTGAATGTTCACGGAGAAATCCGTTGGGTCAGGGCAAGAGGAAAAGCAATTTTTGATAATCATGGAAATTTGGAAGTTATGTCAGGCAGTAATATGGATATTACAGAAGTAAAACGTGCAGAAGAAAAAGTGATTCAGGCAAAAGAAGTTGCTGAGCGGGCTAACAAAGCAAAATCACAATTTTTATCCAGCATGAGCCATGAATTGCGCACACCGCTTAACGCTATTCTCGGATACACCCAACTTTTTTCTTACGATGGTAATCTCAATGAAGAACAGTTGGGTAGCTTGCGTGAAATCAGAAAAGCAGGCGAGCATTTATTACAATTGATTAATGATGTGCTGGATTTGGCAAAAATTGAATCCGGCAATATGACAGTTTCACTTGAGCCTGTTTTACTTTCCCGCATCATTCCTGAATGCCTCACTCTTATGCAACCGCAAGCGGATGCACGTGCAATAAAATTACACACCCATCTACAGGATCTTGATCAACATTATGTAATGGCGGATCACATTCGTATTAAACAAGCATTATTAAACTTAATGAGTAATGCCGTTAAATATAATCATGTGGGTGGTGAAGTCGAACTCAGTTTGCATCAGCCACAGCACAACCGAATTCGCATTCAGGTCAAAGACACAGGGCAGGGAATTCCACTTGCGCGCCAGTCAGAAGTATTTCAGCCATTCAATCGTCTCAGCGCAGAAAATTCCACTATTGAAGGTTCGGGCGTTGGCTTGGTGATTACCAAACAATTGGTGGAAATGATGGAAGGCACTATGGGTTTTATCAGTCAGGAAAATATAGGTTCATCTTTTTGGATTGATTTGCCGCTGGCTGATGATTGGAATAAAGACAAAAGTGTAGTGTTGCCTCGTTTTGATGAAATATATCCCGATCAGTTAATTCTGCAGCAACGACATCGCGTGTTATACATTGAAGACAATCACAGCAATATTCGCTTGATGCAACAAATTTTTTTACGATATCCGCTGCTGGATCTGGATATTGCCGAAGAAGCATTTCTGGGAGTTTACAAAGCCAGAAGCATACAATTCGACGTCATTATTCTGGATATAAACTTGCCGGGCATGGATGGTTATCAAGTGTTGGAAGTATTAAAAAACGACCCAACAACAAAAGATATTCCCGTCATAGGCCTTTCTGCCAATGCCATGCCATATGATATTGAAAAAGGAAAAACCTCCGGCTTTTTTGATTACCTGACAAAGCCGGTGGAGATTAATCGATTGGTGAGTACCTTGAGTAGAATTTTGTGTAGTGGTGAAAGTTGAAATTATTCACCTTTATTAGGTGAAGGTGATGTTCATTTAATTGCTAATAATTTTTTCATTAAACCAGGGTTATACCCATCAATCACTTTTCCATTAATAACCACCAGGGGAATTCCTCTTCCTTTTAATTGGTCGTAGCTATTTTTGGCTTCGGCAGATTTTTCAATATCGTATTCGGTATAAGTAATATTGTTTTCTTTGAAAAAATCACGGGCTTTTCGACAGTAACCGCACCAGTCTGTTGCGTAAAGCACAACTTCGTTGTTGTGCATATTGGTGGATCTGACTTCTACAGGTTTGAGAGAAAGCTTTCCCATTGCAAACACGATTCCCGCGACAAATATAACAATAAGCAGATTTCGTATTTTTATCATCATGGAGCCTCATTCCAAGGTTTTCCTGCTTGATAACTGGTTAATTGTGCATTTACTGTATCAAGCGGTAACTCCAAGTCTTCCGCATCATCAATCGCCTTCTTCTGCCATTTTACAGCTTGTTTAAAATCATTATTATTGGCTGCTATTGCGGCGGCTGTCCTGAAATAGGTTTGTCGATCAGTATGTTTCTTTGAAACTTTATTAAAATATTCGGTAGCCAAACTATTATCCCTGTAGTTTTTATCATTGTGAGTGGAAAGAATCCAGGCTAATCGAAGCTTGGCAACATCGCTACTTTCTGCAGAGCGTTTTAGCCAATAAAGACCCTTGTCTTCATTTTTTTCAATCCTCGCACCACTGAATGATTCAATTGCCAATAAATATTGAGCTTCGCTTAAATTACTTTGCGACGCCTTTATTAACCAGTTTGTACTTTTGGTTCCATCAACCTCACACATATTGCCATTAAGCAAGTTTTTTCCAAGGAAAAAAGAAGCCGGTGAGTTCCCTTTGTTGGCCGCTGTTATGTACCAATCATTTGGATTG
>CAMLRJ010000295.1 GCA_946482345.1 uncultured Cellvibrio sp. | reverse complement strand
TTCTCAATTTTTTTTCTATTTTTACCTTTTAAAAATTGTATAAATAAAAAGAAATAAAACAGAATTAAAAAAATTTAACAAAAATTATTCCGCTAAAACGGCCAATAACTCTTCCGGCTTTTCAATTGAAGCGGTAATTAATTCAGCATGAATACGCTTATTTAAGCCTGATAATACTTTTCCTGGCCCGCACTCGATGGTTTTATTCACACCAGCGGCAACCAACGTATTCACACATTCAACCCAACGCACAGGACTGTAAATTTGTTCGATCATTAATGCTTTAATTTTTTCTGCACAAGCTTCAGCTTGCGCTGTGACATTATGCACGACTGGAATTTTAGGAAGCGAAAAAGTGGTGGCATTAATTTGTTCTGCCAATCGATCAGCTGCTGGTTGCATTAGACTGGTGTGAAAAGGTGCGCTAACAGGTAATGGCAATGCGCGTTTTGCACCGGCTTCTTTACAGAGCGCACTCGCACGCTCTACTGCTGCCACTGAACCTGCAATCACAACTTGTCCAGGAGAATTAAAATTTACGGCAGACACCACTTCGCCTTGTTCCGCTTTTTTACAAGCATCCAAAATCGCAACATCATCCAAACCAATAATCGCCGCCATAGCACCCTGCCCGGCAGGTACAGCCTCTTGCATAAACTTTCCACGCTGCTGCACTAATTTCACAGCATCTTTAAACGCAACTACTCCGGCACAAACCAATGCGGACCACTCACCCAAACTATGCCCCGCCATAAATGCAGGTGTTGCGCCATTTTTTTCTTGCCACACTCGCCATACAGCAACACTGGCCGTTAATAACAAAGGCTGTGTGCGCTCAGTTAAATTTATCTCGTCCTGTGTTCCCGTTTGCACTAAACTCCACAAATCATATCCCAACACTTCAGACGCTTCTGCGAAAGTTTTTTGAACGACTGGATAATCAGTAGCTAATTCCGCCAACATCCCGATTTTTTGCGACCCTTGCCCCGGAAATACAAAAGCAATTTTTTGATTCATAGTGTTGTTCACCTGGATTTCAATTTGACGTTAATTTAAAGAAGAATTTATTTTTTGAGGAATATTTTGCAGCGCTTGCTCATAAGCAACACGGATAGCTTGCACAAACGCTTTTTTATCGGCATTTCCGTGGCTTTTTATTACAGTTTTTTTCAACCCAAGCAAACTGGCGCCATTATATAAAGCAGGATCAAGCGTCTCTCGTAACGATTTTATGACAGGCCAAATCAATAACACACAAATACGCGCAAGCAAACTGTCACGAAACGCTGATTGAATTTTATCGTTAATAAAACGTGCAGTTCCTTCACTGGCTTTTAAAGCAATATTACCGTGGAAACCATCACAGGCAATCACATCACAATTTCCGGAAAAAATTGCATTAGCTTCGACAAAACCAACATAGTCAAAACGTTTTTCCTGCGCAAAAATATTCTGTGTTTGCTGCAATACATCTGTCCCTTTGGTCTCTTCAGTACCTATATTCAACAATCCAACTCTTGGTAATTGATCTTGCTCAATAGCAGGATTATTTTCACAGTTGCGGGTAACCAAAGTAGAAGCCATTAGTGCAAATTGATGTAATTGCTCGGGCGTACAATTAATGTTGGCGCCCAGATCCAGCATAAAAGTTTGTCCCTTCTTAACCGGCATGGATTTACAAATCGCAGGTCGATCTATTCCTTCGAGAGTGCCAATTAAATGTTTTGCCATCACCAACAACGCACCTGTATTCCCTGCACTGACAGAGGCATCCACGTCACCCTTCGCCAAAAATGATAAGGCTTGATACATGGATGAAGATTTTTTATGTCGGATAACGTGCAATGGATTATCTTCCATTGTCACTTTTTCGGTGCAATGCACTATATTAATTTGATGATAAGGATCGCGAGAGTTTTTATAAAATTTTCGGAGTTGATGTTCGTCGCCAAACAACCAGATATCACACTGTCTTTCATCGGCAATAAACTTTTCCGCAGCCAAAATAGCAACGCGGGGACCTAAGTCCCCGCTCATAGCATCAACTGCTATTCGAATTTTGCTCGACAAGATAGAGTCGCTGAGTAAGATTACTCGTTGCTACCTGTATCGATCACTTTCTTGCCACGGTAGAAACCGTCAGCAGTAACGTGATGACGACGATGTTTTTCGCCGCTGGTAGCATCAACTGATAAAGTTGGGCCAGTCAGTGCATCATGTGAACGACGCATGTCACGCTTGGATCGGGATTTTTTGTTTTGTTGAACAGCCATGGTTTTGCTCCTATTGACGGATTATTGAAGCCGAGGCGCCTCAGGATTTCGGCGAGCTCTTAAGTTGCTCCAACACATTAAACGGGTTTTTCTTGACTGGCACTTCTACAGGATTTCCTGTGTTCAAAAGACTTGCATCAATACAAGGCTCATTGTGATAAGCGACAGCCGGTAAACTCAACAGCATTTCTTCTTCGATCATTTCGTAGAGATCTGCTGCGCCTTCGCCGTGAATCCAGGGATCCAGATAATCCGGCAAGGCATCTGCTTCTTCTTCATCCCACACAATTGCCAACGAAACATCAGCTTCAATAGGCAACCTGACCGGATCAAGACATCGCTGACAGACCAGTGTTAACTCACCACAAGCCCGCCCGGTAACAACTTTCTTCTTCTCCTCATTCACGCGAAACTCCAGATCAACCTGCAATTTAGCGGTTGAATCCAGCGTTGCCTCTATCAAGCGAGGCATCCCGGCCACTGGCACAAATCCATCAATCCTGATGCCCTGTTGGGCAAACCGGCGAGGATCCACTTGCCTTGGCAATGCTTTGTCTGAGGGGGTCGTAAACATAAGCGCGGCATGATAGGGATCTGGCACGCTCATGTCAAAGAAAAGTCACTAAAAACAAGCACATTTAGTGTCTATCAGATAGGATTCACCCCTTATTTGGTGAATTTATTGTGATTGATAACAAAAAGGCCTGCCGAATGACCCGACTCCTGCTTGCATCAAGCTCCCCTTACAGACGTCAATTACTTGAAAAATTACAACTGAATTTTGATTGGGACAAACCCGAAATAGATGAAACACCGGAAGAAGGTGAATCGCCTGAAGATTTGGTTCTGCGATTGGCATCTGTAAAAGCTCAAGCTTTGGCTTCGAAATATCCACAGCATCTGATTATTGGCTCGGATCAAGTTGCAGTATTTAATCAAAATATCATCGGCAAACCAGGCGATCATGAAAAAGCTTTTGCACAACTGAGGTCTTTCAGCGGAAATAAAGTGATCTTTTACACAGGACTGTGCTTGTTTAATCCACACACCCAAACCTGCCACACTCATTTTGAAACCTATCAAGTACATTTCAGAAATTTAAGCGATGCTCAAATAGAAAATTATCTGCAACGCGAAAAACCCTACGATTGTGCTGGCAGTTTTAAATCAGAAAGCTTGGGCATCAGCCTTTTTCAATCATTGGAAGGACGCGACCCTAATAGTTTGATTGGGCTCCCATTAATTGCCTTGGTGGATTTATTGGAAAAGGAAGGGATTGGTGTTTTGTAGTATTTCAGCAAGATTCGGGTCGATTATTTCACCTGCCTGCCACACAATCCAAATATTATCCATAACGAAATCCTGATTTATGTCTGACTACGAACGAATCGCCAAAGCAATTATTTACATCCAGAAAAATATTGGCTCGCAGCCCGTGCTCGAAGATATTGCTCGTCATGTCAACTTAAGTCCTTTTCATTTCCAACGTTTATTTAAAGATTGGGCAGGCACTACGCCGAAACGTTTTCTACAAGTATTGACACTGGAGCTGGGCAAAGAATTATTAGACAAGCAACACTCTGTATTTGAAACCGCAGAGGAAATTGGCTTAAGTAGCACATCGCGATTGCATGATCATTTTGTACAAATCGAAGCTATGACGCCCGGTGAGTATAAAAATAAAGGATCAGGTTTGGAAATTCGTTATGCCTCGCATAAATCCTTATTCGGCACTTTGTTTGTTGCTCAGACACAACGCGGAATTTGTCGCGCCAGTTTTATTGAGCAAAACACTGAAGAAGATGAACTGAGCATAATATCCAGGAGGTTTCCGCTTGCAAATTTTATCGAAGATAAAAAATCAACAAAAATTTTCGCCGATACAATATTTGCAAAAGATCAGACAAAACAATTTAATCTGCATATTGCTGGAACCAATTTTCAACTTGCCGTCTGGAAGGCTTTATTGAGAATTCCGTCAGGTCAAGCAATCAGTTACGGCGAACTCGCTACGCATCTCAATAATCCAGGAGCGTCTCGTGCAGTTGGAACCGCAATTGGCGCCAATCCCATAGCTTTCCTGATTCCCTGTCACAGAGTCATCCAACAATCCGGCGCATTAGGTGGTTATCGCTGGGGCACTGAGCGCAAACAGGCAATTCAGGTTTGGGAAAAGTTGTAATTTATATTTTCCAATCCAGCAGCTCAGAAAAAACATCCATGCATAATGCAGGATTATATTGTCGCAAACGCGAAATATGATGCGCACCATAACTCACCGCAATTCGCGGCATGTTGATTCGCCGTGCCATTTCCATATCGTATTCGGTATCGCCGATCATCACAGCTTCTTCCGGCTTTGCGGAAAAATATTCGAGTAACTCCTCAAGCATCAACGGATTGGGTTTTGATGCAGTTTCGTCAGCGCAGCGGGTTGCATGAAAAGTATCGTTTAAATTCATTGCAGTAAAAATTCGATCCAACCCTTTGCGGCTTTTACCGGTTGCTATCGCCAATTGGTGCCCATTTCGTTTGAGATGTTGCAAACCTTCTTCTACACCAGGAAAAAGCAACGAAGGTTTTGCCAAATCCAATTCAACAAAACGACTGGCATAAGCATCGCGCAAACGTTGATGGTCCGATTGATCAATAGATGGATACAAACTTCGAATAGCTTCGGGCAACCCCAAACCAATGATGTTATGAATTTTATGATCATCAAGCGGCTCCCAACCTAAATCTTCAGCAGCCATTTGCATAGAGAGCGTAATTTTTTCTTTGGAATCGCAAAGGGTTCCATCCCAATCAAAAATAAATAACATAGATTTTTTCAACTTAAACTTTATAGGGCTGTAACAGGGAAAGAGGTTTGGCGAGATCCATTGGCAAAGGCGCTTTTACTTCGACCATGTCGGTT
>CAMLRJ010000294.1 GCA_946482345.1 uncultured Cellvibrio sp. | reverse complement strand
TATTGCTCAAGGCCGTTCGCTACGTGATCGCGCTGTGAGAAACAACCGATGCACGGCACAAAATCCATTAGAACCCGCACGCGGAAGTGGTACGCACATTTGTACTTCATATCAAAACTGTACTGCAGGTTATCCCGTACGTTGGTGTGCATTTGATGGCGGTCACTGGCCATCTCAACATGATGCAGGCCAACCAGAAAGTTGGATTCCACAGGAAGCCTGGAAATTTATCAGTCAGTTTTAATCTTGTGATTGTGAAATAGTTTTATAAAAAGTTTTTGTTGTGTGTTGTTAGTACCGTTGTTAGCCCGGGTTTTATTACCGGGCTTTTTTTATTGCCTTCAATTGCATAAGATAAGTTTTTCAGGGCTTTCATGAATAACGAGTACTCAAATAAATGCTGAAATTTTATCAAAACATAATAGTCAGGGCATTTATTGTTTTTTTGTTAACGCTGGTGGTAATTTATTTTTGCTTTTACCAAAGTCGGATGGAATCTGCGTTACTGCCTATGGAGGCAAGCACCATTCCCTGGCGAGCAGTTGTCAGTTCCGATGCGGATGACGGAGGTTCATCCCGTTATCAATTAAAAGAGTCTTCTTTCAATATCGAATACAACTTTACGTTAGGTGATAAAACTTATTATCCCTATGTGTCGTTTGCATTGCGTTTTATGCAGCAGGAATTGAACGGTTCGGATTATCTGGATTTATCCGCTTATGATCGGGTGAAATTTAATATCAAATGTAATCCGGCCAACATACTGTCTTTTACAGTTTTCACATTTGATGAAGCCGTTTCTCAGGAAGAAAATATGGATAGCCACAGGGTTTCATCGGCTTATTTTTCCTGTGAGCGCCATCGCAAGGATATTGAAATTCGTTTGGATAAATTGGAAACCCCGGACTGGTGGTTAAGGCTCTACGCGGATCTGGCGCAACGCGACTATTCGCTGGAAAAATCTCTTTCCATCACGTTTGGAAATTCTACCCAAAGCCCCGCATTGGTTGATTCCAATGTGATTATCGATAGTCTGGTACTGGAAGGGCGTAATTGGGTAAAAATCTGGTTGGGAATTGTATTGCTGGTAATTTTATGGGGCGGTCTTGGTGTCTTGGCATTTCGTTTTTATATCAAAACAAAATTACTTGCCCGAATGAAAAAAGACGTGCCACTGGTGGCTTACCAGCAGCTGTCGATTGAATCCCACAAAGATAAAGAGCGCGCCTCTTTAATGAAATTTTTGGTTACTGAATACCATAACCCCGATCTGGATATGGATAACCTTATCCAAAGCCTGGGAATAAACCGAACCAAAGTCAACGATATATTGAAGAGTGAAACGGGGCTTACATTTAACGCTTATCTCAACAAGTTGAGATTGACCGAAGCTGCGCGACTATTACAGGAAAACCCTCAGGCCAATGTTGGTGAGGTCGCTTATTCTGTTGGTTATAACAACGTTTCCTACTTTAATCGGCTATTTAAAGCGGAATATGGTTGCACACCCAAATCTTTTCGTTCCGTCATGCAGGATAACAAGGCATCTTCTGTCACCAACCCACCAAGCTCTTAGTGTTTTGGTTTACATATCAAATGTTAAGTTTGTCACTATTGTTATTTTTGGATAATTAAAAAAACCATAGATTGTTTGCAGATGGTCTTTTGTTCAAGTTTTTCTGCGTTTTCTATCATCCCTTGTAAACACCTCTTCTTTAGTCTGCGCACGTCCGCATCATAAACCTATCTTTACTCAAGCCCGGACAATACAGACCGCCGGGTAATTGTCCCGGCTTACATAAGTCAGACAATAACGAGGAACTCCTATGACTTCGTCAGAAAGATTCATAAGGCTATTCCAACGACAGCTCAGGCGTGTAACCGGAATAGCAGGCTTTTCGGTAATTGCAGCCATGGCATCCAATACCATGGCTGCCTGCCAATATGTCGTTGATAACAATTGGGGCACAGGTTTTGTTGCCAAAATTCGTGTAACCAATGACGCCAATTCCGCCGTCAGTGGATGGTCTGTTAACTGGACTTACGCCGGAAACAGCCGGATTACCAGTTCATGGAGCGCCAATGTCACCGGTTCCAATCCTTACACAGCTTCCGGTGTGAGTTTCAATTCGACCATTCAACCAGGTCAGGCCATAGAGTTTGGCTTTCAGGGAACATCGAGTGGTACGGCTGAGGTTCCGGTATTGAGTGGTGCTTTATGCTCCAGCCAAGCCAGCTCCACCACCAGTCGATCTTCTTCAAGTTCCAGTTCCAGCAGCAGAAGCTTATCCAGCATTTCGGCCACACCCAACGTCACCCTTCAGGAAAACATGACCGGGTTTTGCCGTGCTGATGGCACTATCGATACCAACTACTCCGGCTATACCGGTTCAGGGTTTGTTAACACCCCCAATATGTCCGGCGCCAGTGTTGAATGGAGTGTGAATGTAGGCTCTGCCGGTACTTATAAACTGGATCTGCGTTATGCCAACGGCGGCGCCAACAACCGCCCTGGCACTATCAGTGTGAATGGTTCTGTCGCAGGAACAGCCAGCCTTGCCACTACAGGTTCTTGGGCTAACTGGTCAACCGAGACCCTTAACCTGACGCTCTCTGCCGGTTTGAATCGTATTCGCCTGGCAGCCACTTCTGCAGATGGCCTTGCCAATCTGGATTCACTGGCGGTGACAGGTGCGAGTGTTGTGGCGGCAAGTTGCACTACGGCATCCAGCAGTTCATCTCTATCCAGCAGCTCGTCCAGTGTATCCAGTGCAGCTCCGATAACCGGTATGAGACGACCACTTTCAACCAGCCAACCCATGTTTATGATCCACGCCGATACCTGGAATTCGGCTGATCCCCAAAAAATTATCGATCTGATTCCCGCCGATATCCGCCCCTATACGGTACTGATTATTTCAATGTCTATTTATCACGAAGGCGCCAATGGCAATCAGTGTAATTGGCTGCAAGTGGAAAACGGCATTGAAGTCGCGCGTTCCTGGATAAAAACAGCCGCTGAAAATGGCGTATGGGCGATGGTTCAACCTTCGAGTGGTGGATACTCCCACTTCCCCGACTACGGCCCTAATGCCGACCTTGAATCAACCATTTATGGCGAGCTCTTCCGCGACTACCCAAACTTCCTCGGTATTAATTACGCCGAGCAATTCTGGGGCTTTGACAGTGATTGTTCAGGCACACCGCAAGCACGTTGGGAACATTGGGCAAACCTGTTGAAACTGACCAACAAATACGGTGGTTATCTGGCCGTGAGTTTTACCGGTGGTTTCTGGGGTGCAGGTATTAACCCCATGGCAATGATCAAACGCAATTCAACCTTTGAATACGCACTGAAATCCTACGCCAAAAATTTCATCATTCAGGAAAAATACACCATGAATTATGGTTTTCACGATATCGAAAGCCTGAGCCTTGGGATGTATTTATCCGGTTATGCCGGTCACTATGGTATTCGTACTGACCGCACCGGTTGGAAAAATGTGGATGGCAGTGATACCTATCCCTTCGGTGCCGGCTCTCCACATTTAATCGAACACCTGACCTTTACCGGCGAGACCGTATTTGACGGCCCGGAATTGATTTGGCTGGACACCATAAGAGGCTTGTCGAATGCAACCACCTCTGACGGATACACGACAAGACGTTGGGAATTGTTTCCTCATTTCAAAAATATCCACATGGATATTTACCGCAAAATTCTGGATGGAACACTGCGTATTCTGGATCGTAAAGAAGTTATCGATAGAACCAAGGTGGTCATCGTTAATGATCTGAATTCAGGTGATGATCGCGCCAAGTACTCCACGCCGGAAACATTATTCAGCGGACTCTACCTGTTGGATGATGATGGTACTTACATGACGCAAAACAGCTGGTACAAAAAGACCGGTCGCTATCCAGCAATTCCTACCGTGTGGAAATTAAATGATGCTCTTGCCAACACCTTTCAGGTACAGATCAACCGTTCCGGCTATAACAGTCGCTGGCCGAATTTGACTGCAAAAGTGAATGAATTTAATAGCCTTTTCCCACAGGAATATACCGGTGATATTTATGCAGGGCGCCAGGAAAATACCTGGGTGACTTACAACCCTTACAAAACCAACAAAACCGCCAGTGGAAATATTCCGTTCAAGTACAACACTTGCGGCGCGTTAAACGTCACTTACTCACAGTTCACCACGGGTGTGATTAAGGAATACACCAATAAATTGGATATTTATTTAACCAATTACGACACACCCACCGCAGCACTTAAAACCAATGTGATCAAGATTACCGGCGCTTCAACTGCACCCACCTTTAGCTTTAAAGATCGCGGGGAGCACCCAACCAGCAGTGTGAATGGCTCTTGGGCTGATGGCGTCTACACCCTGACGGTGAATCACAATGGCCCACTGGATATTTCAGTGAATTGTTCGGGCTTTGGTACTGGTCGTTTGACCTCATACAAAACGGCAAGCATCCAGGAACCTGCTGCACCACCCGCTTATTCAGGCCCGCGCCAATATGAAGCTGAACATTTTGATTTCCGTGGCATCGGTGGCCAAACCACTAATGGTATCAACGGTTCAATCCGCAACTATCAAGGTTTGGGTTATTTGAACTTCGGTACCGGTGCGTCAGCAAGTGTGAGAGATCAGGTGAGTGTTCCCGCATCGGGTTCCTATCGTTTACAAACACGTTACTCACTGGCCAGCGGCAGCGTTAGCAATATTGATGTGTACGTAAACGGTACTCGTGTTGTTGCCCCTGTCTTTACGGCGACTTCCTCCACCAGTACCTGGGCGGTGAACACACAAACCATCAACCTGAATGCCGGTAAAAACACCATTGAATACCGCGCAACAGGAACCCGGTCGAACCCCATTTATTTCGACAACTTTGTGATCACCAAATAATTCTGTGATTAGGGTACCTATGCCCGCAACGTCGGGTATAGGTCTATCAAACAATAATTCCTAATAGAGTCCATTATGACCAACAAAATAATTTCTTCGTTCCGTTTTAAACATCACCTGCTGACATTGGGGCTTGGTTTGGGATTTGCGGTGGCATCCCAAGGTGCTTTTGCGGCCTGTACCTACAACATTGAAAGTGAATGGTCTACAGGTTTCACCGCCAATATCACCATCAAAAACGATACCAGTGCAGCGGTTAATAACTGGA
>CAMLRJ010000293.1 GCA_946482345.1 uncultured Cellvibrio sp. | reverse complement strand
CTTTCCAGCGCTTATCAACAGGCGCAGCTAAAATTAAATGTCTACAATCCTAAAACTATTTCAGTTGGCGATTTATTTATTGCCGCCATCATTCCAGGCTTAATGCTGGTCGCGTTCTATATGCTCTATTTGATTTTCACTGCTTTTTTTAGACCACAGGTTATTGCACCGGTGACTGATGTTAATCATCAGGAAAAATTACCCCTGATGGATATCTTCTTCAGTCTTGCACCTGTTTTGATGTTAATTCTGCTGGTACTGGGTTCCATTTTAATCGGTGCCGCCACACCCACCCAAGCGGCAGGTGTGGGCGCATTAGGTGCTTGTTTATTAGCGCTTGGTAAAAAACAATTATCGATAAAAGCCTTGCGTGAAATTTCACGTTCAACTACTGAAATCACCGCCATGATTTTTATGATTTTAATTGGCGCATCCTTATTTTCATTAGTCTTTCGTGGCTTCGGTGGCGAAGAATTGGTGCATCATTTTTTTACGCAATTACCGGGTGGGGTTTTTGGGGCGATTTTTCTGGTAATGGTGGTCATTTTTTTACTCGGTTTTATTCTCGACTTTATTGAAATTATTTTTGTGGTAATTCCGATTGTTGGCCCGGTATTGTTGATGATGGGAGTAGACCCTATTTGGCTGGGTATTATGATCGCGATCAATTTGCAAACTTCATTTTTAACACCCCCTTTTGGTTTTTCATTATTTTATTTGCGCGGCGTAGCACCCAACTCGATCAAAACCAGCGAAATTTATCGCGGTGTTGTGCCATTTATTTGTCTACAATTATTGTTGTTATTACTGATGGCTGTGTGGCCGGAAATTGTGACCTGGTTACCCAATCAACTTAAGTGAGATTCATTATGCAAGCGCATCCCAAAGGTGAATTGGTTTTGCAAACTATCACCATGCCGGCAGATACCAATCCCTTCGGTGATATTTTTGGTGGCTGGGTGATGGCACAAATGGATATTGCCGGCGCCATTCACGCCAATCAGGTTGCCAAAGGTCGTGTGACTACCGTTGCGGTTGGCAGCATGGAATTTATCCGACCCGTACCCGTTGGCGCAGTAATCAGCTGCTACACGCACACATTAAAAATTGGCAACACCAGCATTCGCATTAAAGTTGAAGTCTGGATCAAGGACTTCATTACTCATCAACTCAGCCTGGTCACACAAGGCGAATATATTTATGTCGCTATAGATGCCAAGGGGCACAAACGTTCGATTATTCAAGCGGAATAAAACGAATTTTTCGATACTGACATTTTCAACTGGGAATTTAATTTTTAGCTGTTATCTTTAACCACAATTCAAAACAGTTTGCAAAGTGGTGCGAAAGATGATCAAAGACACAACTAAAAATTACGGAATTGTCTCCATTCTTTTGCATTGGGTCTCAGCCGTTACCATCATTTTTTTATTTGCGTTAGGCGTGTATATGACCGGCCTGAGTTATTACGATGACTGGTATCACAAGGGCCCGGCGTTGCACATCAGCCTCGGTATTTTATTGTTTTTTGCAACAGTATTGCGATTAGTCTGGCGTAAAACCAATATCACACCCGAAGATTTGTCACCGCAGAAACCTGCCAGGCTCGCGGCCAAACTTATCAAAATATTCTTGTACGTTTTAATTTTTGTTGTATCGATTACCGGTTATTTAATCACCACTGCGGAAGGTCAAGCAGCTGAAGTATTTAATTGGTTCGGCTTGCCTGCCAGTTTTGAATTGAATCCGGATCAAGTGGATATCGCCGGTGAAATTCACGAATATGCTGCATGGTTAATTATTATTATCGCAACTTTACATGCAGGCGCCGCACTTCTACATCATTTTGTTTTCAAAGACCGAACACTTAAACGCATGCTTTTTCCAAAGCAGTAACATTCACCACACCAGGAGCTCAACTATGTTCAACATCAAAAAAAATTTACTGGCAGTTTCGTTGATTGCCGCCAGCAGTTTCAGCATCAATGCGGTTGCCAATGATTATGTGATCGACACCGAAGGCGCACATGCTTCAATTAATTTTGCAGTCAAGCATTTGGGTTACAGTGTATTAACTGGCAGATTTGACAAATTTTCCGGCGAATTCAGTTACGACCCGGCAAAACCTGAAGCCAGCAAAGTGAATGTCACCATAGACACCAACAGCGTTAACTCCAACCACGCTGAACGTGACAAGCATTTACGCGGTGATGATTTCTTAAATGTCGCCAAATTCCCGAAAGCAACTTTTGTTAGCAAGAAAATTGTTTTGGATGACGACAAAGACGAATTCGATATTGTGGGTGATCTGACACTCAATGGCGTCACTAAAAGCATCACCATTGAAGTTGATAAGGTCGGCGAAGGTAAAGATCCATGGGGCGGATACCGCGCGGGCTTTTCCGGTGAGACCGAAATCAACATGAGAGACTTCAACATCAAAATGGATCTGGGCCCGGCATCACAAACAGTGAAACTGGAATTGGAAGTCGAAGGCATTAAAAAGAAATAAGCCTTTAATTGTTTCTGTTTTAGCAGCCCATAATCTCTCCGGGGATTATGGGCTGCTGCATTTCATAACCACATCAAACCTTAAGTGAATACCTGCTCTCAGTTTTCGATCAATCTGTTTCAAGCTGCCCTTTATTCCAGTAAAAGATTAGCAAGGTCTATTTACTTATGAGACAATATTTATATATAAAATAATTTCAACCTGTGGCTCCGTCAAAATTACCCCCATATTTACCGGAAACAGGCTGACAGAATAAACACTTATTCCCGTTAAACTTTTTTTAATGTTGTTTCATCGCTTCCTTTTTCGACTTTGCACAGTCGCTGGTGCAATTGTCATTAGAACTCGTTTTGTTTTTAGGCTTTGCCTTGAATTGAACTGGTTGTACGAGTTTGCATTGAGGTACCGCAGCGAATAACTAACAAAAACCGGAGATATACCAATGAAACTTTCCCAACTAAAACGCTTTGGCATGGCAGTACTTCTGGGTACTGGCTTGTTCGCGGCGCAAAGTGCAATGGCGCAAACTGCCAGCTGTAAATATGTGGTGACTAACAACTGGGGTAGTGGCGCCACCGCCAATATCGAGATCACCAACACCGGCTCTTCAGCAATTAATGGCTGGAGCGTTAGCTGGACTTACGCCAATAACCGCATAGTCAATCTCTGGAATGCGAGTTACTCAGGTTCGAACCCCTATAACGCCACCAACCTCAGCTGGAATGGCAATATACAACCCGGGCAAACAGTCGCATTTGGCCTGCAGGTCAATGGTAACGGCGCGATTGAAACACCAACAGTGACCGGTAATGTTTGCGGCGGAACTGTCGCTTCATCTTCACGCTCTTCATCTATTAGCTCATCCAGATCCTCCAGTCGATCTTCAAGCTTGTCCAGCTCACGATCTTCAAGTCGATCCAGTTCTGTCAGCTCCTCCAGCCGATCAAGCTCAATTGTCAGCTCAAGCCGATCTTCAAGTCGATCCAGCTCTATCAGCTCCAGTCGATCAAGTTCATTAAGTTCTTCGAGCCGCTCATCGTCTCGCTCTTCTTCATCAAGTGTCGCCAGTTCGTCAGGTGTTAACAGTGTCGCACTGACCAAGTTGATGGGCATAGGCTGGAATGTGGGTAACTCACTCGATGCTGTCGGTGGCGAGACCAACTGGGGCAACCCGATGATCACCCAACAATTGATCAACTCGGTAAAAGCGGCCGGTTTCAAAACCATTCGTTTGCCGGTTGCCTGGAGTAAATTCTCTGATGCCAACAACTTTGTGATTCAAAGTGCCTGGATGAATCGCGTGGAAGAAGTGGTTAACTACGCACTGAATGCTGATATGTACGTGATCATGAACATTCACTGGGACGGTGGCTGGATGCAACCTACTTATGCACAACAAACCTATGTGAATAATCGTTTGTCGATTATGTGGAACCAAATCGCCACCCGCTTCCGCAACTATGATCATCGTCTGTTGTTTGCCGGCACTAACGAAGTGATGGTGGATGGCGATTACGGCACGCCAACCGTGGAATACTACACAGTGCAAAACAGCTTCAACCAAACTTTTGTTAACGCCGTTCGTGCAACTGGTGGCAACAATGCAAACCGCCATCTGGTCGTCCAGGGTTTCAACACCAACATCGATCACACAGTAAACTTTGTCAGAATTCCAACTGATACAGCCAGCAACAGGTTGATGATGGAAGTGCATTATTACGACCCATACAATTTCACTCTGAACACCAGCAGTAACATCACCCAATGGGGTTCAATTGCTACCAATTCCAGTGCAACGGAAACCTGGGCCAATGAATCCTATGCCGATTCACAATTCCAAAAAATGAAAACCAACTTTGTTGATCGTGGTATTGGTGTGATTTTAGGTGAATACGGTGTTGTTTCCCGCCTGAATGTCAGCGGTCATGAACGTTACCGAATCTATTGGAATGAGTACATCACCCAATCCGCAGTCACTCGCGGTCTGGTTCCTGTTTATTGGGATAACGGTTACTCAGGCGATGGTGGTATGGCATTGTTTGATCGCAACAACGGCAATCAACTTTATCCATCGTTGATTCAGGCGATTGTGAAAGCGCGATAATCGCTGCCAGCAATTGTTTAACAAAATAAAAAAGGTGGCCGCAGGCCACCTTTTTTACTTCATACTTTTTACGCCAATTATTCTCTCTGTAAAAAAATATATTTTTCTCCGCAACAATGTTTAACGTCGTCAAAATAAACCAACAGTCAAATCGATAAAAATTTCAACGCCAATTATTTATTTTTTTAAAATTTCTATTCAAACAATGATTAATCAACAAATGTTGATGACGCCAAGACAAATAACAAACAAATAAATTGTGAAATACTAGACAAATCAGCAATAAATTTATTGCATCAAAAAAACATAATCCGGAAATAGAGTATCGATTCGATGGAAATACTGTCTGGTATTATTAGCCAAAACACGCACATACATTTACTGGCAAAAAAAATTGAAAAAATTTCGCGCAGCAATTTAACGGTTTTTTTGCAAGGACAAACCGGTTGCGGAAAAGAACTGTTTGCAAGGGCCATTCATAAAGCAAGTCAGCGCAATGGTGAATTTGTTGCCGTCAATTGTGGTGCCATACCGGAATCCTTATTTGAATCATTACTCTTCGGCCATGAACGCGGAGCGT
>CAMLRJ010000292.1 GCA_946482345.1 uncultured Cellvibrio sp. | reverse complement strand
CCAAAATTTCCTAATCAGTTGTCGGTCTATTTCAATTGTAAAACCTCACTGGTGGAAACTTTTAAAGAGGTCTTCGGGAATGTTTTTCGGTATGAAGGGAATCGAGAAGTAATATTTTCTCTTTCTGAAACGCTGCCACTAACGGAGTTTAAAACGTGTGTTTCCTTGTCTCTCAGGTACCATAAAATAAAAAATTTACCATTACTTGGCATGTGATTTTTTTAACAAAATTAAATATCCCAAAAAGAAAAGCCCCGCGAGTCGGGGCTTTTCTTTTTCACAGGATTAATAAACCAAAATCAAAACTCAAAGTTAATACCACCTGCAACTTGATACGCACTGGCATTGTCGTAATCACTGACTACACGACCTGAGATAAAAGTAGAAACACCATTTTTCAGTATGAAGGCTGTGTTCAGGCTCCACTCGTAAAATCTGCTATCAGGTGAATCTGTGCTTAACTTGAAATTGCCCAAACTTCCAGCGTCGATGAGTTGGAAATTCACTGCATCGCTATCCAAATCATTTTGGTTAATTGCACTGAATCGGATTCCCGGAATTACAACGCCCCAGGATGTGGTTGCAGTGTAGGAAGTATCAAAACCCAAGCTGCTATTTAACAGCGTGTATTTTTGTTTACCTGCTGACATATTCCAGACGGAATCACCGGTTTCAGAAAAAGCATCAACATTGGTTTGCAGATAATCAAGACGGGCAAAAGGTTTCAAAGTCCAGGCGCCGGGTTGCCATGCCCATTCCAGTTGGGTGCTTAAACTTAACTGATCGCTACCGTAATCACTGTTCGCTACTGCTGGTGCAGGGAAATCAAATACACGCTTCGCTTGTGTGTCAGCAGAGGCGTAACCTGCTTGCAGATCCCAGTGAATAGGACCGTTGTAGTAGGACAAGAATGTGGTCAGGCTGTAAATATCCGAGTCCATATTGCCACCCTTGGAGGCAAAATCGACTTCGTATGATGAC
The DNA here is from genome assembly GCA_946482345.1 of uncultured Cellvibrio sp. Next base: position 4,219 of record CAMLRJ010000292.1, on the reverse strand, counting down.
CAGTCCAAGGCGACACCCAAGCTGAGTTTTCTATCGACGCGATAACCCAATCCGAGTAATGCACCGACAGATTTGGATTCATATCCTGCTTCTTTACTGGTTTGGTCATGCTCAAAGCGCTCGGTTTGTATTGAGCTCAACAGTGTCCAGGGAGAGCTAAAACCGTCACCGGCGCCGCCACCTGTTCCGTTGGAAGGTAGCGACCGATTATTAATGCTCAGGCTGGCGGGACTGCCGGATTGCATGTGCGAAATGCTTTGATATAGGCGCGATGTTCGGTTGCGATTGTTTTCTGACATCAAACTGCGTTGGATAAGCGCTTCATCAGGTGCAATATTGGCGATCAGGCTATCAAGGTTGCCGCCTTCGCCCACTTGTGATGAAAACTGGCTGCAGCTGCTGCCAAGTGCATTGGAAACGCCCTCAGCGTTACAGGCTTCGCCCAACATGGTGGCCACAGATCTATTTCTGGAGCCGGTGACAAGCGTATCAAGTGCGATTCCTTCAATCACCTCAATGGTCACTACAGTTTGGTTACCATATCCGGAGTCATCAGTTACAAAATAGGTAAATGTATCAGTGCCGGTGAAATTTTCGCTTGGTGGTGTGTAGGTCAGGGTGTCGTCATCATTCAGCACCACAGAACCATATCCTGCAGAAGTCGTATCGTAAGTTTCAATAAACAAATCGCTATTGGCGATGGATGATGTATCGTTCGCCAACACATCAATCGTAATCGAGCCAGTGCCTTGAAGCATTGTTCTGGAATCGGGATTACCCGTAGCAATAGCATTCGCGTCCTGAATGGCGGCGAGTAACAGAAGAGGAAGAGCGTGTAGTGATTTCATAATAGTAATGTCCTTTTTTAGGATTGCTGATGAAAGTAAAAAGTAAACATAATGATTCAAGATACCTATTTAAAAACAGAGGCGTAAATGACAAAACAAAAGTCAGGAAAAACCATTTTGTGTGCCTGGGAAATCGGCGGTGAATTGGGTCATATTTCGCGTTTTTCCGCAATAGTCAAAACACTGGAATTAGACGGACACCACCTTGTTTTGGTTTTAAAAGACTTATCCCGCGCTTATCCATTCTTCAGTGATACTCAAGCAAAATTATTACAGGCTCCAATATGGTTGCCCAAAATCACTATGCAACGCCCGATTGCTTGCCTGGCTGATACGCTTTTGTGCATGGGTTATCTCGAAGCTGATCCACTCGATTGTTTGCTGCAAGCATGGGAATCAATTATCGAACTGGTTAAACCTGATCTCGTGATTTTTGATTATGCGCCTACCGCGATGCTCGCATTGCATCACAATTCACTGCCCAAAATTATGGTGGGCAGTGGCTTTGCCGACCCGGTTGCGGGTGATCCTATTGTTGATTGGCGACCGTACCCACAGGATGATCAGTTAATCGCTCGTCAGGAATTAAGAGTGTTGGAGCAAATCAACATATTGCTGAGAAGACGCGGTAGAAATGAATTGAGTCATTTGACTGAATTATTTGCAGTTGATCGTGTTGTCATCAGCACTTTTCCTGAGCTCGACCTCTATGGAGAAAAAAGAAAAAATGCGGATTATTGTGTTGGTCCCACATCGAAACTGGTTGATTCGCCCGTAGGTTTTATTAGCGAAGAACGTCCCCGAATCCTCGCTTATTTGAAACCGGGTTATCCGCATATAGCAATGTTGATTTCTGCATTGGCGCGTTGTAAAGCGAGCGTTTTTATTGCTTGCCCCAAAGCCTCGCCACAACTGTTTACACCTTACGTGAGTGACAGATTTCAATTCAGCACTGAGTTGGTGGATCTTCAAAGTGCCATGAGCAGCGTGGATTTATTCGTCGGACACGGCAACGCATCTTCCTGCAAGGAATCACTCATAGCTGGAAACCCTATGGTTGTTCTGCCGATTCAATTGGAGCAATTGCTCACAGGTAAAAAAATACAGGAAGCAGGTTTTGGTGTGCTGATAGAAAAAATATCTGGCGTCGAAGACATGATCCGAATCTTCAACAGCCTGCTCGATAACAGTGAACCTTATCGTGAAGAAATTAAAAAATTATTATCGCGCCATCCAGAGCGATTGCAGGTTGCAGATGCAGTGAAGTTGGCGGTGGATAGATTTTTTCCAGAGAAACAATAATGAGATCGTCATTCCCTCGAAGGCGCGAATCCATTTCTTGATTGTTGAAATTTTTTAACGGCTGGATACCTGTCTCGGCAATTACTCCTGCATTGCTCTACTACATCACTTCCATGTGACTGTTCGCAGGTATGACGATAGATTTGGTGAGACGGGGAGCCAGATGCATAGTTGTAATCGCTTGTGGTGGAGATATATAGTCGCCGTTGTGTCTTAAATTGTTCATAAAAACAGGATTATCATGAAAAAAATTATTTTTGCAGGTTTCGTATATTTTAGTTCCGCAATCGTATTGGCTGGGCCAATAATAGATGCCAAAGTAATCTATGTCGGAACAAATAGTAACAATGTGGTGTTTTTTGGTCTTGACAAGGTTATTGAGGAACCAGGTTGCCCGAGTGAACAAGTTGTTATTCCGCCTGACAGCCCAATAAGAGAAAAAATACTTTCACTCGCGCTAGCTGCCAAAGCATCAGGTTCTGTAGTACAAGTAAAAACAAAAGGTTGTTACATCGGCAAGCCAAGCATTTTATCCGATGCAAGTGATTGGGGGTGGCTGTATATAAAATAAATATGTATTCAAAATGATAAAGATAGTTGTGATTTTAGATGTTAACAACTTTGATGCTCTTTCTGAATTTGAGAAAGTTGCTGTGAAAGTCATGGCAAAGTATCAAGGTGGTATCGTTGCGGCATTCGAGACAAGTCGGTTTTCTGATGGCACGGGAGAGGAGGTTCATATTCTTGAATTTCCCAGTGAGAAAGAGTTTCTTAGCTATCGTAATGACAAATCGCTGGCTGAATATGCTGACCTCAGGAAGAAAGCTATTTCAAATACACAAATAAAAATATCTTCCTGTTTTAAATCGTATATTAATTAGTGTTGTCAATCATGTGAAGTAACTAACTGCTAGCTTGGTATTTGCTTACGATTAAAGGGTAATAATTTTTAGTGAAATCCAAAATCCTAAAATCAATCATCAGTATTTTTCTGCTTCTTGCCTTAATTTGCAGTGCTTTGGTTTATCTGATTAAAAGACCTTATTACACTGCCGGAATTAAGGACGAAACATCTTTGCATGTCGATAAAAATCGATTGAGGGATTATGTCAAGGAATTGAGTGAATCTTTCCTGCCGAGGGATTCTGCACACCCGCAGAATTTGAAATTGGCTGCGAATTATGTCAAATCCCATTTTGAACAATTCAATTCCAATACTGATTTTCAAACCTATGAAATTGATGGCGAGCAGTTCTCAAATGTGATCTCAAACTTTGGGCCGGATACGGATGACATTATTATTGTAGGTGCGCACTACGATGCCTATTCTGATCATCCCGGTGCGGACGACAATGCAAGCGGAGTAGCAGGTTTGATTGAATTGGGGCGTCTTTTGAGTAAGACGCAATTATCGAAGCGAGTGGTGTTGGTTGCTTATACTTGTGAAGAGCCGCCACATTTTGCAAGTGACAAAATGGGAAGTTTTGTTCATTCCAGATCTATAGCCAACAAAACAGTTAGGCTTATGATCTCGCTGGAAATGATCGGTTATTTTACTGATGAAGAGAAAAGCCAAAGTTTCCCAATTCCTTTTCTTCGATACCTTTATCCAGAGCAGGGTAATTATATTGCTGTTGTTGGGCAGTTATTATCCAGTGATGCAGGCAGTTTAAAAAATACTATCAATTACTATACGGATTTGGAGTCCTATTCAATAAATGCTCCTTCTTTTGTTCAGGGCGTTGATTTTTCTGATCACCGCAATTATTGGGATTTAAATCTACCTGCCGTTATGGTGACTGATACTGCATTTTTTCGAAATAAGGAATATCACCAATCCACCGACACTTATGATCGCCTTGATTATGAATCCATGGCAAAGGTGGTTTATGGCGTATTTAAATACATTCAGAAATTGGATGGTGCGTAATTCATGACTGATAAATCTGCAATAAAAATTTACTACAATTCAGCTTGTCCGGTTTGTAAAGCAGGAATCGAAGGGCAGATGGGGAAGGAGAGTGTTTGTGAAATTCAATGGAATGATGTTCATAAAAATAATGATCTGG
>CAMLRJ010000291.1 GCA_946482345.1 uncultured Cellvibrio sp. | reverse complement strand
TCAATTTACCGGCATTCACAATTATTATGATGTTAATGGGTATGTTAATTGTTGGAGTTAAGCAAAGTTCTGGATTGAATATTGTGATGGTGTTTGTAAAAATTTTGACTATCGTGGTGTTTTTATCTGTCGGTGTTTTTCATATCAATCCTGACAATTGGTCTCCTTTCATTCCTTTTGGTTGGTTTTCAACAGTTGAAGGCGGAAATCCTGTCGGAATATTAGCAGGGGCATCGGTTGTATTTTTCGCCTATGTGGGTTTCGATGCGGTTTCCACTGCAACTGAAGAAGCAAAAAATCCACAACGCGATGTACCACTGGGAATTTTATTTTCATTAGTATTTTGTACTTTGATATACATCGTGGTTTCAGGTGTATTAACAGGCATAGTAAATTATTCTCAATTAAACGTTTCATCGCCGGTTGCCTATGGTTTGCAATTAATCGGATTTAATTTTGCATCTGCTCTGGTGGCTACGGGTGTAATTACAGGGCTCACCACTGTGATGTTGGTTCTATATTACGCACTCACCCGAATTCTCACAGCTATGTCACGCGATGGTTTAATTACTGGTGTGTTCGGCGATGTAAATTCAAAAACACAAACGCCAGTAAAAAACACTGTCATCTGCGGTGTGATTATGGCAGTCATGGCTGGACTGGTACCGCTAAATGCGCTGGCAGAATTAGTCAACATTGGAACACTTTCTGCGTTTGTATTGGTGTGTGTTGGTGTGATTGTCATGCGCGTAACACATCCGGATTTACCACGGCCATTTAAAATTCCTGGTGGCATTTTAATGTCAGTCTTGGGTGTTATTTCCTGTTTGGCGTTGATCGCTTTTTTACCTGCACAAACTCACCTGCGATTTTTGGGTTGGGTTGCAGTAGGTTTACTCATTTATTTTGCTTATGGTCTGCACCATAGTCGTTTGAATAAAAATTCCTGATCAATCAGTAAACCTTTTACACCCATCAAAAAATTGATGCTCATTCCTGCAGATGCGGGGATGAGCTGGCAATAAAACTTTCTGCATCACTTTCATCTTTTAAATTGACGCCGGAATATTGCAACCGGTTTGCTGATTCACAAAGCCACAATAATTTTTTGGCTGCCGTTACATAATCCAAACCTTGCGGACGTATATTCGAAATACAATTGCGCTCCGCATCGGTAGAACCCGGTTTGGCTTTATAGGTGAGATAAATTCCCAGACTATCCGGCGAACTTAATCCAGGACGTTCGCCGATTAAAATAGCCACCATAGTTGCATCCAACAAATCACAAATTTCATCAGCCAGTGCAACACGGGATTGTTGCGCAATCACAACCGGGCCTGTGTTCCAATCTACCGGCAATTGTTGATGAATTTCCGCAATTAATTTTGCAGCATGCCGTGCAATAGCGATTGACGATAAACCATCACCCACCACCAGTAATAAATCTATTTTTGTTTTATTGTGTTGCGTGTAGGTTTTTAATAATTCACAACTCTCCTGATTCAATCGTCGGCCAAAATCAGGCCGCAATAAAAAAGTATGACGATCTGATGCAAGGCTGTGAACCTGCAAAGTTTTTAATCCCTGACTCTCCAGTTCTGCTGCAAGTTGATTCACATCCAATGCAAGATGCACTGTGTCGCGAGCCATAGCGTGAGCACAACTGAAATCCAACACCGCATGCGTAGGCAAACTGCTGCCCACACGCCCCAATGCAATACGCGCTTGTGTGAATTGTTTTAAGTCCTGCCATGGATCAGCAGTAACAATTGGATTTACTGCATCAATTTGTTTGGAAATTGTTGCAACAGTGGATGTTGTTGGCTGATCGGACGCAATTGTCCTGCCGGATTCATGATGTTCATCTTTTTGAGCCATAGTTCAAACTCCGGCGCAACTTTTAATCCAAGAATATTGCGCAAATAAAGTGTGTCATGAAATGAAGTGGTTTGATAATTCAACATTATGTCGTCTGCACCGGGTATGCCCATTAAAAATGTTAAACCGGCGTTGGCAAGCAGGGTCATCAATGTATCCATATCATCCTGATCTGCTTCGGCGTGATTGGTGTAACACACATCACAACCCATAGGCACACCCAATAATTTTCCGCAAAAATGATCTTCCAATCCCGCGCGAATAATTTGCTTGCCATCGTATAAATATTCAGGCCCGATAAAACCCACCACTGTGTTGGTGAGTAACGGCGAAAAATGCCGTGCAACTGCATAAGCGCGAGCTTCACAAGTTTGTTGGTCAACACCATGGTGTGCGTTAGCGGAAAGCGCCGAACCTTGGCCGGTTTCAAAATACATCACATTATTTCCCAGTGTGCCGCGTTTAAGTGACAGCGCTGCTTCACGTGCTTCTTGCAACAATCGAATGTTGATACCAAAACTTTTATTCGCCAATTCTGTTCCTGCAATCGATTGAAAAACCAAATCAACCGGAGCACCTTTTTCAATCAGCTGGATTTGATTAGTAACATGCGTCAGCACACAGGATTGCGTAGGAATTGCAAATTGTTGAATCACATCATCCAGCAAATGATACAGATCCTGAAGTGCTGATAAATTATCACTGGCGGGATTAACACCAATCACCGCATCACCAGCGCCATAGAGCAAACCATCAACAATTGACGCCGCTATTCCGCGTGGATCATCGGTTGGATGATTGGGTTGCAAGCGCGAAGATAAATGTCCCGGCAAACCAATCGTGTTGCGAAAATGCGTAATCACCGAACATTTTTTTGCAACCAGAATTAAATCCTGATTACGCATTAATTTACTAACAGCCGCTGCCATTTCCGGTGTTATTCCAGGCGCAATGCTATGCAGTGTTACTGTTGTAGCTGCATCAGACAATAACCAGTTACGAAAATCAGCAACAGTCAAATGGCTGATTTCTGAAAATGCCTGCTGATCATGGTTATCAATAATTAAACGGGAAACTTCATCACTTTCGTAAGGAATCAATAACTCTTGCAGAAATTCTGTCAGAGGAATTTCCGCCAAACACATGCGCGCCGCCATTCTTTCTACATAAGTAGTTGCCGCAACGCCGGCAAGATAATCACCGGAACGCGCCGGTGTTGCTTTGGCCATCACATCTTTCAAATCGCGAAATGAATAGGTTTGCGCACCCAAGTTGTGTTTGTAACGCATAAATTCCCCGCGAACGGCTGAACCCAATCAGTTTGTTTAGATTATGAATGACCATTTTTATTGAAATGAGAGTCATATCACAATAGACCATTTATGCTTGAGATACTTTTCGTTTTCAAAAAAATAATCTGTTTAACACTTTATGTCGGCAATGTCAGGATGAAATTATGAATAGTGTTCCTTATGAATGGTATCCATCAGCAAAGAAACTCCAGGTCAAACATTACAAAACCAATATGATTTCTTCGATGAAGATTAATGAAATAAATGGCGTAATTTTACACACAACTCACTCACCCACAACAACCCTTGAAGGGATTCAACGCGATTGGGAGGCAAAAAATAAAAAAGCCGGAACACAAGCCGATGCACACTTTGTTATTGATAGAGAAGGCGCTCTTGGACAGTATCGACGATTGAGTGAGTTTGCAGCCTCTATGAATAAATTAGGCCAATATTATTACAGCGTTGAATTAATCGCTGATTGGAATTATGGCGATGGACGCAAACCTGATCCAGCAATGCTCGGCATAACCATGCCACAAATGACAACTGTTAGCAGTTTGATTTCTGATCTTTCTGATGCCTTTGGTTTTCCAATAAAAGCTATTGGACGCACAGCACCCAACCCAAAAAATCTTGCTGATATGGGAAAAGGTGTTGGTTACCACGCACAGGTTGATAGCACATTATGCGGAAAAAATTCCTACTGGCGAGGAGATGCGCGCAGCCAAATCACCACAATCGAATTTCAAACTATTGTCAGTTGGGCTGCGTTTTATCAGAAGTTTGGGTATTAATTGATCCGCAAAAAAAGAGCGATTGTTTTGCAACAATCGCTCTCAAGGCCTTCATGGGATTAACGCTGTTTAATTTTGTCGCCTTCTTTTAAACCTTCAACAATTTCAATATTAATACCGTCAGACAGGCCGACTTTTACGGCGCGTTTTTCAAATTGTTGCGGGCCTTTTTCGATTTCGACGAAATGGTTTTTGTCTTCGATTAATAAATCGCGCTCGTTAATGGCAACTACATTTTCGCGTTTATCCAGAACTATATCCGCGTTGGCACTGTAGTTGGCGCGCAGGAATAATTTTTCGTTGAGTTTTACTGCAGCGCGAATCTGGAATTTGATTGTGCCCTGATCGGTAATACCTTTCGGGGAAATATATTCCAGTACAGCTGTGAAAGGTTCGTCTTGCAATGCACCAATATTCAAAATCAATTCCATGCCTTCGTGAATTTTGCCGACTTCGGATTCATCCACCAAACCTTCGAAAATCATGTCCTGCATATCAGCCAAAGTCGCTACCGTTGTACCGGAACCGAATGAACTGGTTTCAACAATAAAGGCACCTTCTTTGAAGGGCAGATCCAATACCATGCCAGTGACTGTGGCAGGAATCATGTTAGAGACTTTATCGGATTTTTTGGTGGCGCCTTTTTTCAAAAGCAGCACATTGTTTTCAGCTGAAGTTACACCTTCTTTATAAAGGTCATATTGCAGAGTTAATTTATTGAATTCAGATGATGAAATCAGTTTTTGTTCGAAAAGTTTTTTCTGACGTAAATATTCTGTTTCAATATTTTGCAGATTTAATCTGGCTTGCTCCAATTGGGATTCAGCCTGGTTGAGTTGAATCATATTGGGTGCCAGGGTGATTTTCGCCACTATGTCGCCTTTGTTGATCAACTGGCCTGCAGTGACATAAAGTTTTTCCACCACGCCGGACACTTGCGATTTAATTTCAATTTCGCGGCGCGGAATCACTTTACCTACCGCCACTGTCTTTTTGACAATGGTGGTTTTAAATACCGGTACAGAATTGTAGACAACCGGTTTCTCTTGCGATTTTCCGTAGAGAAAGAATCCCGTCCATATAAAAATAATGGCGACCAATGCCAACAACACGCGTATAAAAAACTTTTTCATCTTGATTTACCTGATTTACTTATCCAATTCTTAAAACATTTTTATTGCTGGACCCCCTCCCAGCCTCCCCCTTGCCAGGGGGAGGAGCAGTTCCCTGGCAAGGG
>CAMLRJ010000290.1 GCA_946482345.1 uncultured Cellvibrio sp. | reverse complement strand
TAAACCTGTCTTCAATACTTTTGATAAAGCTTCCTTGATACACCATAGTTGAAACAAGCCAGCAACATAAGGAATATTCATTTCCTTGAGGGATGCCATTTCAGATGCAATCATCTGACTTTCAACAACTTTGTAATTCAAGTCGTTGAGCGTTTCGATATCGATTGCCATTGGGTGTGTTGAGGGGAATGCTATGGCAACCGCAATATTTTTTTTATGACTGATCGACACATCGAAATTTAACGACGCGTCCACAACCGGTTGATTGAAACAGCCACGGGCAATATTGATTTTTTTAAAATCAGTTTCTGAATGCAGAATTTTTAATGCAGATTTTGCTACATATCGACCTGCAGCAAACTCAACTGAACGATCGGGGTTGGAAATACGCGCAATATAATCCAATTCGTTAGCATGTAAAAATTGCTGACTTTCCGTCAGCAATCGAAACTTATCCTTAACAAAATACAGGGACACTGCAACCGGAATCGTAAATCCATTGTATTTACAATCACAGAGTCCTGCATATTGATATTCATTTTCCGTTGAAAACATAGCCTTTACCTATTTAAAGATCCTTTTGAAAAAAAATTTCTATCAGGCTGCCGCTGCCGCCTTGTTATGGTTTTGAATTGCTGCCAGCAATCCGGTTAATACCTGCCCAGGCCCCAATTCCAGAAACTGCATCTCGCCTTGCATTTCCAGAAATGAAATAGTTTCTGTCCACTTTACTGAACTGGTAATTTGTTCAGTCAGCAATTTTGATACTTGATCAGATAAATAAGGTGTTGCAGTCACATTGGATATCACCGGCACTTTGCAAGGTTTAAATGTAAACTCTTTTAGAAATCCGGAGAATTCATCACGTGCACTGGCCATATAACTGGAATGAAATGCTGCACTCACTGGCAAAGGAATATAACGTATACCGGCATTTTCAAATACATCCGCCGCCTGGGTAATTTGGCTGGCATCACCGGATAAAACTGTCTGAACAGGCGAATTGAAATTGGCAACTTCAATACGATCAAAATGATGATCCCGCAAAAGCGTTTGAATCCTGTCATAGGTTGTACCAATAACAGCAGCCATTGCACCGGATTTTGATTGGCTCATCAGCTCACCGCGCTTTTTCACCAAACGCACACCTGTTTCAAAATCAAATACACCTGCTGCAAATAAAGCTGCATATTCACCCAGGCTATGCCCTGCTAAAAAATCACTTTTTTTACTGGTGGTCTCAAAATGTTTTAAGTAGGCCAGTGCAGACACAACAAAAATGGCCGGTTGTGTATAACGGGTATTGTTAAGTTGTTTATTGGGATCTTTTACACAAAGTTCACGAATATCGTAACCGAGTATATCGCTCGCTCTGTTGCTCAGGGTTTTAAAGTCATTGAGCAGCTCTTCGCCCATTCCTAAAAATTGAGATCCTTGTCCGGGAAACATATAGGTCAACATGATGCAGCCTCTTGAAAATGATAATTGTGAGAAAAAATAGAATTCAACGATTGGTATTTAACCAGGTCATCACCGAATGGCGACATGATGGTATGAGTTTTAATATTGGTTCTTGATCCCAATCCGTATTTAACAAAATTAGCCAGGGTACCGGATGGACCTATATCAATAAATTGATATCCCCTTTCCGAACGGTTGATTGGATTTTCAAAAAAATTAACAACTGTGTCATAAAACATAATAGGATTACGCACAATTTTCCAAATATCCTCAGCGGTATAAATAGTACGGGTGTCCACCGCCATTGGAGAAATCACCGGAGTTTTTGAGTGATGTATAGGTGCTTTTTCAACAATTTTTAGAAACACCGGTTTCAAATGATCGATCAGTGAACTGTGGAAAGGTTGTTTGACTGGAAGATAATCGGCAATGATTCCGCGTTTCTCAAAAAAATCTACAGCTTTTTCCAGTTCAGTTGAAGAACCTGAAATACAAAAATGTTTTTCGAAATTAATACCGGCCAATTCCAGATGACAATTTTGTAACGCTAACTGCTTGAATATTTTTGGATTATCCAGAACAGCCATCATGCCACCCTGAGGGCAACGGCCTGACACCAATTGTGCCTGGTTCACCACCACCTGCAGTGCATCTTCTGCTGGAATAGCACCACCAACAGTCAAGGCCACCCATTCTCCCAAACTGGCACCGAGCAGATATCCCGGGTTGATATCGTTATGTAATAAACATTGCGCCAGTGAATACTGCACCATAAAAAGTGCAGGATGCGTATATAAAATATTGTCGAAGCGCTCCGGTTTTCGGGATGAACTCCCATAAAGGATATCGACAATTGAAATACCTAAAATATCTTTTGGAATTTCATCCAACTTATGCATCTGCTTTCTATACAAGGGGATGCTTTCGTAAAATTCCCGCCCCATATTTAAATATTGTGATCCCTGACCAGAAAACATAAAAACAATATTACTTCTCATATATCCTCCCGGATGGATTTCCCATTCAAACAACTATTTAAACAATAATGTCGCTTAATTGCCGACGTACCGAACGCTCTAACAATTCTGATTTTCCAATACGCACAACCGATAAAAGCTCGTGCTCTTTTGGCAAGTTGATTTTTTCAAGAAGTTCTTTTGCAAAAGATTCCTGCTCCGTAACGTAGGTAATTGGCATGATCCTGTGATCTTTTTCAGCAGATGCCAGATACAATCTTTCCAACAATCTTCCGCCATTTAACCTTGATGAAAAATTGCTATTGGATGCAGTAATCACTGCCCACATGGGTGTCGCTGCAAACAGTTTTAACATCAAATCCAGTTCGCCATTTTTTCCGAAATCGCTTTTCATATCGTCTGCGGTGATGGCATAGCGGAAATATTGTTTGATCAGATTGGGGGCAGCTGACGTATAGATGGAAATACCATCCCGCTTGTCCAATAACTCTTCACGTGAGTAGCGCCACCAATTCAAACTGTCGCCATAAGCGCTGTCGTCTTTCACAAAAGCTTCTGCTGCTCTGGCATGAATATCGCGGATGTGATTACGTTGAGTCTGATCAACAACCAATGTTAATTCCAAATCAGGGAAATCATTTAATTGATTGAGAAGTGATAACAACCCGGTATCAATTGGCTGATCCTGATATAGGTTACGTGTAGTCTGGCGATTAAAAATAGCCTTGAACCTGTTGATATCTGCTGTGGATTTTGCAGTTTTAGATGAGGTCAAATTAATTCTTGCAGCAAATCCATCTTGAATAAATGCACTATCCGGCTGAATTAAAATTTCTGGTGACAATCCCAAATAATGTCCGGCAACATTAATATTTTCAATTGCGCAGCCCACGGAAAGAGCCATTAAACGGCGTTGCTGATCCGCACTGCCAAGGTTGCGAGCAAGATCAGCATAAACGTCAATCGTATTTTTATCGACAACAAACTTCCATGGCTGGGTGTTATGCGCACTGGCTGCCAATGATCCACACAGCACAAGGTACTGTTCATTATCCAAAGCGCCCCTGGAAATTTTATTCCAGTATTGATATGCAGGATTTGAATAATTCACTTTTCCACCTGAACCTATTCCAACAATCCCACAAGCAGCTGCACCTGTACCAATTGCAGCAATTTTTATAAATTTCCTTCGGCCTGTATTCGCCATTCTATTTACTCCTGTTTACTTGAAACCAATTTCATAGTGTCAGATGGAAACGTCATTCGCAGAATCAGTAATAACGCGAAAAACATCACGACACTGAATAAATGCTGCTCTCCAAAAAACGTCATTAAAATAGCAGCACTAATGGGTCCTACCGCGCAACCCAAGCTAAATACACCCGTAAACATACTGCTGCCGTTGTGCATATCAGATTGGGAGAGTCGTTCACCAATCATTGCCAGAGTGATTGGAAAAAATGTACCAAGGCTTAATCCCAATAACACCGCCGAAACAATATAGGTATATTGGTGATTCACCATGGCGGCGACAATCAGGGTTAACAGTGCAACTACAGTTGAAACAAAGATAATCAGATGGCGTCCAAATTTATCGCCAAAATAAGACACCGGAATCATGCCGACGCCTGATGCAATCATGAATAAAGTTAAAGGGAAACCAATCAGATGTGTTTCTATCGCATGTCTTACCATGAGAATAGGCAGGAGGGTAACCAGTATCCCTTCCAACAATCCGTAAATAAAAACGCCATGTAGCGGAATAGAGATTTTTTTAAAGACATCGAGCGTATAAGAACAACGATATTGCACCGAATGTTTTGGAATAAAAAATATCACCGCAAACACCGCCAGAAAAATACTGGCTGATCCATAAATAAATGCCATGGTTTGGTCTACTGCATAGGTGTAACAACCAATCAGTGGGCTGACCATAAAACCTATGCCAAATGCTGCACCATGCAAAGCGACAATCAAGCCTCGACGTTCGGAATTGGCATAAACATTCAGACCCGTTTGACCAGCGATCATATAAAGGCACACACCGATTGCCATTAATGTTCTTAACACAAACCATGACAAAATATCGCGCGTAAACGGAAATAAAATGGTGGCGATGCTGGTCAGGCAAACACCAATAAAAATGGTTGTTCTTAATTCAAAACGATTGATGCAGATGGCAGCAACCGGTGCCATTAATGCAATTACCAGATAATACAAACTGGAATTGGCACCGATAATGATTTGTTCAACACCGGATTGCTCCATCAACATGGAAATTAATGGATTGAATATGCCCATGGAAAAACCGGAGGCAAGTGATACCACATACAAACCAATGAGGGGCCTGGTAAACACTGTCGTTTGACAATTGTCCTGGTTCATTTAAGCAATCCTTTAAAAAGTATATTTAACCGCTAATGTAACTCTGTCTGTCTTTCGATAATCGTAAAAATAAGCTTCTTCATTTGATGTATCGATTCCCGACAATGCCAAAAATATATCAATATCATCATTCACTTCATAAGATGCTTCCAGCCTGAACATAGTGGCAGAATCATCAATTAATCTGTTCACCCAAAAAGTGGTGAGCAATCTATCATTCATAAAATCACGGGAAATATAAATCGACGCTTCTCTGGTCGTTTTATCATCCTGAAAAACTGTTGAATCATAATCCTCTATGCTGGCTTCATAGTATTCGAGGGAAATCAACATTTCTTACAAACCACTGTATTCCACTCCAATCATTACTTGTAAATAACCTGTTTCTACATGTGCATT
>CAMLRJ010000289.1 GCA_946482345.1 uncultured Cellvibrio sp. | reverse complement strand
CACCGCTTTTGGCTTGGATGCCGAACCATCAGAGGGCAGAGTGAGGGGCTAGGCCCTGTAGTTGAGGTTGAGTAAAGGTCTATTGGCTGGAAACAGCTGTAACAATAACCACAAGTGTTTGTTTTTGCTCCCTTTCGTAAAAGTAGTCGATACTTGGTTTTGGGCAATCAGTTGTCAGAGACGCGACAGGGTTTCAAAAAGGGGCGATGGTGGCAATGGTTGTCTAAATCGTGCTCTTACAGGATGAGTGAAGGAGATTAAAAATGTTGATATTAACTCGCCGTATTGGTGAATCTTTGATGATTGGTGACGAAGTCACTGTAACTGTTTTGGGTGTTAAGGGTAATCAGGTTCGTATTGGTGTAAATGCTCCAAAAGATGTAGCGGTTCACCGCGAGGAGATTTACCAGCGAATCCAACGTGAGAAGAATGGTCAGGACTCACAGGAAGGCTAGTTGCCTGGTGAGTTCGGAAGCAACGCGACGCAGGAGCAATCTTCGTCGCGTTGTTGTTTTTTGTGATTGAAAAATAATTTTCATGCGTGAGTAGATTTCTCTCGGGATTTTTATTCTTATCGATGTGAATTATTCCGCGAATTCCCTTTTCTTTTATAAAATCACAAGTTGTTTGTAAATCACAATGCTTTGATTTTCAAATAGATATGGTATGATGCGCGCCTCGTACGGAGAGGTGGCCGAGAGGCCGAAGGCGCTCCCCTGCTAAGGGAGTATACCCCATAAGGGTATCGGGGGTTCGAATCCCCCCTTCTCCGCCATCAGTAAAATAAAAAGCCCGATCAATTTTGATTGGGCTTTTTATTTTCTAATGTTGATTTTAAATTCATTTTTATTTTGCTTTTCTCCTATTTGGCCCAATGATAGAGTCCGGTAGGTATAGGTTATGAATTTTCATCAGTTGCTGATGTCTCTATTGATAATCTTTTTGAAAAAGATCAGGAGAAAAACGTGCACGAAAGATTAAAACATCGATTGTTGGGTGCAACGATTTTGATTGCACTGGGCGTTTTATTATTACCTGGTTTTTTTCGTGATAAGGAAGCCTACACAGTCAATACCAATTCGCAAATTCCCGCAAAGCCCAGCATCACCGCAGTGGATTTTGATGGACCAACACCTGTTGAAAACATCGAGCCTGCAGAAGATCCCACAACTATGTTTGTACCCGATGAGCCAGTTGATATCGCGGCGAGTTCAGTTGCTTCATCGGTAGCGGCGGTAACCGATTTACCTGAAGCCTGGGTGGTTCAGGTTGGAAGTTTCGGCCAAAAAGAGGCTGCAGAAAAATTATTAAAAACCTTGCAGTCAGAAGGGCACAAAGCCTATCTGCGCAGTGTGATCACCGATAAGGGAACTATGCATCGATTATTTGTTGGTCCCAAGATAGATAAAGAAGATGCAATAAAAACCAAATCCATAATCGATAAAAAACTAAAAGTTGATGCCAGAATTTATCCCTATAAGCCCTAAAACTCTCAGGCTCTGTTAGAATGCGCGCCTGTCGTTGGCCTGGCGTCAACAAAGAATTCCGGAGCTGCTATTAGATGAATTGGGCCGATTGGGTCATTGTAGGAATCTTGCTAGTATCCTGCCTGTTTGGGTTGATTCGCGGTTTAATGCGGGAAGCGCTTTCTCTGGTGATATGGATTATTGCAGCCCTCTGCGCCCGAATTTTTCTTGGTTCCGTAGAACCCTTGTTGGTTTCAGTCATTGATAACCCCTCTGTAAGAACACTATCAGCCATTTTAATTATTTTTATTTCAGTGTTGATACTCGGCGCATTTGTACAATATTTGATGGGCATTTTGATTAAATTTTCGGGATTATCTTTTCTCGACCGCTCATTAGGTATTGTCTTTGGTATTTTGAGAGGTTTGGTGATCATCATGTTGATACTGATAGTGTCGCCCAAATTAACCCAGATTCAGCAAAACCCCTGGTGGCAGGAATCTTATTTGATTCCATTTTTTTTGCAGTGGAGCGATGCGGCGGTATCGGTCTATAGTCAAGTGAGCCATTGGATCATTCAATTGTTTGGTGTTGCAGACCAACATTCGATTTAAAATATCGAATGTTATTTTTTTGCACGTTCTAAAGTCGGTGAGGCAAATTTTATGTGTGGCATTGTAGGTATTGTCGGTAAAAATGATGTCAATGTGCAGTTATATGACGCGCTGACAATTTTGCAACATCGTGGGCAAGATGCCGCCGGTATAGTGACTTGTGAAAATGGTCGAATGGTTCAGCAAAAAGCCAATGGGTTGGTGCAAGATGTTTTCAGAACCCGCCATATGCAACGGCTGCTGGGTAATTTGGGAATAGGGCACGTGCGCTATCCAACAGCAGGCAGTTCAGGTCCTGCGTTGGCGCAACCTTTTTATGTTAATTCCCCTTATGGAATTGCCTTGGCGCATAACGGAAATTTAACTAACGCAGCAAAGTTGAGTGAAGAAGTTTTTAAAACGGATTTACGACATGTTAATACGGATTCTGATTCAGAAGTTTTACTCAATGTATTTGCACACGAGTTGCAATTACAAGGCAAATTGAATCCCACTGCAGATGATATTTTTGCTGCAATCAGCGGTGTGCATAATCGTGTCAGTGGTGGTTATGCGGTTGTTTCACTGATTGCCAATTATGGATTGGTCGCATTCCGTGATCCCAATGGTATTCGTCCTTTGGTTTACGGCAGTCGGGAAACAGATGATGGCACTGAATACATGGTGGCATCAGAAAGCGTGGCACTGGATGTATTGGGCTTTCAGTTAATTGATGATGTTGCGCCGGGCGAAGCAATCTATATTACTGAAGAAGGTGATCTGCATCGTCGCCAATGCGCAAAATATTCGCGTTTGACCCCCTGTATTTTCGAGCATGTTTATTTTGCTCGTCCTGATTCAATGATGGATGGTGTTTCGGTTTATCGTGCACGTTTGCGTCAGGGTGAAAAACTGGCAGAAAAAATTATGCGGGAAAGACCGGATCACGATATTGATGTGGTTGTTCCGATTCCGGATTCAAGCCGAGTTGCGGGCCAGGCATTGGCGCAAAAAATGGGTGTGAAT
The DNA here is from genome assembly GCA_946482345.1 of uncultured Cellvibrio sp. The sequence continues at coordinate 2,137 of CAMLRJ010000289.1, read as the reverse complement.
TTTCGTGAAGGGCTGGTAAAAAACCGTTACATCGGGCGCACATTTATTATGCCGGGTCAACAGCAACGTAAAAAATCTGTTCGCCAGAAATTAAATGCAATTGAACTGGAATTTAAAGGCAAGGTTGTCTTGTTGGTGGATGATTCAATCGTGCGCGGTACTACTTGTCAGCAAATTATCCAAATGGCTCGTGATGCAGGTGCAAAAAAAGTTTATTTTGCTTCAGCGGCACCTGCAGTTAAATTTCCGAATGTTTATGGAATTGATATGCCGACCTCAACCGAGTTAATTGCTCATGGTCGTACGCATGATGAAATTTGCCGTGAAATTGGCGCTGATTGGTTAATTTATCAAGATCTGGAAGATTTAATCGCTGCATCAGCTGAAGGTAATAAAAAAATTACCCAATTTGATTGTGCAGTATTTACCGGTGAATATTGTACCGGCGATGTGACGCAGGAATATTTGGAAAGACTGGCGGCAGCAAGAAGTGATGAGGCCAAATCAGGTAAAAAATCCAGCAAACAAATGGAATTGCCGATTGGTTTACATAACGGGAATACTTAATCAGGAGCTTTGTCTTGAATCAATTTGATGAAGATATTTTTAGCGAGTTGGGAATTGATACTTTGGCTGTGCGAGCAGGGCAAGTACGTTCTGCAGAAGGTGAACACAGCGAAGCATTATTTCTGACATCAAGCTATGTATTTGGCAGTGCACAGGAAGCGGCGGATCGTTTTTCCGGCGCGCAACCTGGAAATGTTTATTCGCGTTATACCAATCCGACTGTACGTATGTTTGAAGAGCGCATTGCAGCACTTGAAGGTGCTGAGTCTGCTGTTGCAACTTCATCGGGGATGGCTGCGATTTTGTCAACTTGCATTGCATTGTTGCAATCAGGCGATCACATTTTATGTTCGCGCAGTGTATTTGGCACCACGACGGTTTTGCTGACGAAATATTTGGCGAAATTTGGCGTGAGTACAACCTTCGTTAATCCTACCGATTATACGGCGTGGGAATCTGGTTTTACTGCAAAAACCAAATTGGTTTTTGTTGAAACCCCATCCAATCCTTTGTCCGATATTATCGATATCCAACGTTTGGCTGACATCACACACAAACACAATGCGCTGTTGGTTGTAGACAATTGTTTTTGTACACCGGCATTACAGAAGCCATTAAATTTTGGTGCTGATTTAATTGTGCATTCAGCAACAAAATATATTGATGGACAAGGGCGTTGTTTGGGCGGTGTTGTTGCTGGCCCTAAACAATATGTTGATGAAGTGTTGGGATTTATTCGCAGCGCAGGCCCGACTCTCAGTCCGTTTAATGCGTGGGTATTTTTAAAAGGTTTGGAAACTTTACGTTTGCGCATGGAAGCTCATTCGCGTAGTGCGTTGGAATTGGCTCAATGGTTAAATACTCATCCAGCTGTGGAAAAAGTTTTCTATGGTGGATTACTTGATCATCCGGGACATGCGTTGGCTGCGAAACAGCAAACCGCTTTTGGTGGAGTTTTATCTTTTAGAGTAAAGGGTAATCGTGAGCAGGCATGGTCGGTGATTGATGCCACAAAAATCATGTCTCTCACTGCCAATCTGGGTGATGCCAAAACCACAATTGTTCATCCAGCAACCACAACACATGGTCGCTTAACGCCAGAGCAAAAAGCAGAATCGGGTATTACTGAAAACTTGATTCGTGTTGCAGTGGGATTGGAAGATATTGTGGATTTGAAAGCGGATTTGGAAAGAGGTTTGAGTCAGCTAAAAAGCTGATTTAGATCTTGTTCTCAGCGGAAGAGATTGGTAAAGTGCCCACCTCTTCAGGACTATAGCTCAGTTGGTTAGAGCACCACCTTGACATGGTGGGGGTCGCTGGTTCGAGTCCAGTTAGTCCTACCAAATTTGGTTTCAAAAAAAAGCACTTGATAGTGCTTTTTTTTCGTCTGGAAAAAAGGATTTTTTAACTGCCATTACTGCCTTCGCAGGAATGACAGAAAATTTTATTCGTGCAAAGTTCTTGAATAAAATCCTCTGCGTGAAAGCATTCGTGACGCTCAAATAAATCCAGCGATGTTATTTTATTTTTCAATGATGCAGTCTGTTGAGGTCGGCAAAATGGTGAATGG
>CAMLRJ010000288.1 GCA_946482345.1 uncultured Cellvibrio sp. | reverse complement strand
CGTCGGCAATAAATTGGCGATCATTGATACTCTCGGCACAGAATTATCTGCACATCGTGCACTTGCCGGAGCTAGCGCAATGGCATCCCGTATTGCCAAATTACCTGAACACAATATTGGTGTGTTACTACCTACCAGTGCGGCCGGTGTTATTACCAATATGGCAGTGATGCTAAGTGGTAAAACGCTGATCAACTTAAATTACACGGCTAACGAAGCCGGATTTTTATCTGCGCTGGAACAAGCGCAAATCAAAACAGTATTCACCTCCGAGCGTTTTATTAAAAAACTGGAAGGTAAAGGTATTCAGGTCCGCGAATTATTAAAATCCGTTAATGTGATTGATCTGGAGGACTTCGCCAAACAAATATCTACTGCTGAAAAAATTTGTCGCCTGTTAACCATTAAATTATTGCCTGCGTTTGCATTGAAAACTTTATTTACACATGGCGAACAAAATCCGGATAAAACCGCCGTTATTTTATTTTCCAGCGGCAGCGAAGGCATTCCCAAAGGTGTACAAATCAGCCATCGCAATATTGGCGCTAACATCAAACAAATTCGCGATGTATTAAATATCGAAGAAAAAGATGTGGTCATGGCAAATTTACCTTTGTTCCATGCATTTGGTTTAACCGTCACCCAATTTATGCCGTTGCTTGAAGGTGTACCCATGGTGACACATGCAGACCCAACCGATGCACTCGGCAGCGCTAAAGCCATAGCCACTTACAATGCAACCGTTTTATTCGGCACCTCCACTTTCTTGCGTTTATATTCACGCAATCACAAAGTGCATCCACTGATGTTGAAATCACTTCGTTTAGTGGTTGCAGGCGCAGAAAAATTACAGGAAGAAGTCCGCACTGCATTTAATTTGAAATTTAATTTACCAATTTATGAAGGTTATGGTGCAACCGAAACCACACCAGTTGCCAGTGTTAATTTACCGGACAAAATTGAAACCCAATATTGGTCTGTGCAATTAGGCAACAAACAAGGTTCCGTCGGTATGCCATTACCCGGTTCAAGCTGTCGTATTGTTGACCCAATTACTTTTGAAGAATTACCCACGGGCGAAGCCGGTATGATTTTAATCGGCGGCGCACAAGTGATGCTCGGCTACTTAAACAATCCCGAAAAAACCGCCAGCGCTATAAAAGAAATCAACGGCATGCGTTGGTACGTCACTGGCGATAAAGGTGTGATCGACGAAGACGGATTTTTATTTATCCAGGATCGCTATTCCCGCTTCGCAAAAATCGCAGGCGAAATGGTAAGTTTAACTTTAGTGGAGTCCACATTAAAAAAATCCATCCCCGACGAAGCTATTCAAGTTATTGTCGTCGCCATCGAAGACCCCAAAAAAGGCGAACGATTAATTGCTATCACAAATGGTGTTGTCGATAAGGATAAAATCCGCGCCGAAGCCCAACAAAACGGTTTGAATACACTCGCTATCCCAAGCGATTGGATGCAAGTAGAAACATTACCCTTGTTAGGCTCGGGAAAAACAGATTTTAGTGCGGCAAAGAAAATGGCGATTGAGTGGAGTAAGACTACGAACTCAGAAGAACAATTTTGATTAAAAAACATTTAACAAAAAATCAGGAATGCAAAATGATTAGTGAAATTCCGCAATATATAAAATTTGAAAATTTTACAATTGAATTACTTAAATTCCATGGATTTGACATCACACAAACTGAACAAAAAAATAATTCACAATACGATTTTAAAGCTAAAAGAAATAGTGATCTATGGGCCGTTGAGGTAAAATTTTACAAAACATCCAGAGCGCAAATGCCATTAATTGAATCTGCTGCCACACAACTAGCCATCCATATTTCTAATCCTGAAAATTTAAAAGGCATGCTAATAATTTCATGTGCAATATCCAAAAATCAACGTGAATACATTGAAAAAAAGTATGGGATATTATTGGTGGATAGATCAGACTTATTCAATTGGGCCTCAAATAGGTCTGACCTGACCGAGGAACTAGTTTCAATTCTAGAAGAAATATATCTACCTGAATTATCATCAGGTAGAGTGCTCAATGAGATATCCACAGCAACACTTCCAAACACACAAAGCTCACCCCCAGCAGCTGATTCAAAAGGTTCAGCTATTTGTCAAAAAATTAGAGATCTAAAGCCAGGAAAGGATACATGGAGAGAATATGAATCTTTATGTGATGAGATTTTACGTTATTTATTTACAAACGATTTATGTGGATGGCATTCACAAGAAAAAACCAGTGATGATTTAAACAGATTTGATTATATTTGTCGGATCATGCCAACAACCAAATTCTGGGAATTTCTAATAAACCAACTAAATAGCGCATATATAATTTTTGAATTTAAAAACTATTCAAAAGAAATAAAACAAGGACAAATTTTAACAACTGAAAAATATTTATTAGAAAAAGGATTGAGAAAAGTAGCAATAATTTTTTCCCGTTTAGGTGCCGACAAAAACTCCATTGCAATGACTCAAGGAGCCATGAGAGAAAATGGAAAATTGATCATAGTATTAGATGATGAGAAAGTATGCAAAATGCTAACCATGCGAGAAAACGGAGAAGATCCAACCGATTTGCTATTTGACATAGCAGATAAATTCCTTATTTCCCTTCCTCGATGATACCCTGATAAAAAATTACCATGCTTTATTCCTATATTGTTTTCATAGAATCAACTGATTTGAGTTACGCGCTTCAATAGCTTCTTATCAATATGCAACAAAACACCACGCGTTGAAAAAATAAAAATAAAAGGTAACCATTCACCCAGAAATGTATTACCTATAAACAAAGTCGCTATTGCAGTTGCAATAATGCAAGACAACAATAGCAATAGCGATGCCTGTGTTTTGGAAAAGCGTCCAACACTTTTTATCCCAAGAAATCCATAAGGTCCAAGAATACTGATTATTCCCACCCCCAGAATCCAATACAACATTGCTACCGCTTCAAGTTCTGTATAGGCCTGGTTTAACCAATCCCAGTCAAACAAAAGACCCAGAAATCCACTACAGAAATACAGAGTACCGCCTAAAAAAATACGATTGAGAACAATACGCTTTTTATACAAATAAATGATGGCGGATAACCCTAAAATACTGGCAAACAAATAAGGCCATAACCAATCAGCCCTTACTTTGATATCAATCAAATGGATATAGATTAAAAAGAATGTTAGTGATAAAGATTCTATGCTGTTGTCAAAAAAACTTTTCATGCATTTTTATCCAAAATTTGAAAAATGCTTTGTAGTCAACATAATCACGAATAGATTATCATTGCCAACAAAATGGCTATGCGCCGAACATCGTTAAAACAAGTGCAATCATTTATGTCTTTTAACAAATCTTCAACCTCAAAAAGTAAAAATATCTGGGTACGTGAAACACGTTTTGGACGTTGGTTTTTAAGTACGCAGACTTGGTACCGTTATGTATTGTCGCAAGCGATTGTCGATTTCAAAGCATTACTGAAAGGACGCGCCCCTGCGCAAGCACGCATATTGGATGCCGGTTGCGGGCAAGGCCTGGCTTTCGGTCTTATAGAAAAACATTTCCAGCCATCAACAATTACCGGTATCGATATAGATTCAGAACAGATCAAAAAAGCAAGCAAAGTAGCAGCGCAACTAGCAACACCTACATCTGCTATCTACTCCAGCGCTACCGAATTAAAATTTGCTGATAGCACTTTCGACATAATCCTCTGTCACCAATTATTACATCATACCAGTCAACAAGTTGAAGTATTACAAGAGTTTTATCGACTACTTACACCAGGCGGGATTTTGTTGGTAGGCGAATCCTGCCGTTCATTTATCAATTCAATACCCGTACGTTTATTGTTTCGTCATCCCCATATGGCACAAAAAGATGCTCAGGGCTATATGGATCTACTACGCGATGCAGGGTTTTCATTTACTGACAATGACGTACAAACCTCTCGCCCCTGGTGGTCACGCCGCTGCCTGGGGCTTGCACAAAAATTCGGGGTTGGCATCAACAATACCGAACCAACAGAAATTTTAATTGTGGCCACAAAACCAAAATAATATAAAAACTTTCTTTGCATAACTGATTTTTATTTCCATACTTATTATCCAGAGCACTTTGTTACAACAACCACTTAAAATAATGACATTGGATCGCTGGAGTGATTTATGGCCACATCGTCGAATAATGCGCCTCTGTCTTTTGATTTTTCTGTTTCCGAAACGGATGATCAGGTTAATTCTTCACTTGATGAAAGTTTTGATTTTTTAATCAAACAAATGTTGCATTCACTTCGTGTACGTTTGGATATGGAGGTGGCTTTTGTCTCACATTTTATTAATGGAAGACGTTTATTCAAATATATCGATAATGCAAAAGGCGTTGATATTATTCAGGTAGGAGGAAGTGACCCGTTGAATGAAAGCTATTGCCAACGTGTAGTGGATGGGCGATTACCGGAATTAATTACTGACGCCCAGCTATTGGAAGCAGCTTGTGAGTTGGCTGCAACAAAATTGGTTCCCGTCGGTGGGCACCTGAGTGTGCCAATTTATTTAAGCAATGGAGAATTATTTGGCACTTATTGTACTTTTAGTCGGCATGCCAGAACCGATTTAAATGAACGCGATCATTCACTCATTCGGGTGTTTGCGGATATCACAGCGTCATTAATTGAAAACAGCAAAAAAGAATTCAACGCAATAGAAAGCAAACGCACACAGATAGAAAATCTGCTGGACGAACACGCCTACCATGCCGTTTTCCAACCTATATTTCATATCAAAGATAACAAACTTTGGGGTTATGAAGCTCTCACTCGTTTTAATAATTTTCAGTGCACGCCGGACAAAATTTTTGAACAGGCTGATGCATTGGGACTCGGCAGTAAATTGGGTGTGCAGGTCATGGCTTGCGCACTGGAAGACGGTAAATCTTTTTCAAAATCGCTGATTATTAATTTGAATGCAACGCCTGAATTAATTTTAAGTGGTGCATTGTTGGAATTATTTTCACCTTATGAAGATTTAAGCCGTTATGTATTGGAAATAACAGAACACGTCATAGTTCAGGATTATCAGGAAATACAATTAGCAATCGATCCCTTGCGAAAAAGAGGTATGCGATTGGCAGTGGATGATACCGGCGCCGGTTACGCCAGTTTTCGTCATATACTCTTACTCAAACCGGAAATTATTAAACTGGATATCAGTTTGATTCGC